>NZ_JBDWVM010000036.1:0-10919 GCF_039984035.1 Planktotalea sp.
CCCATGGACCCTCTAACGATTACCAACATGTGAGCATGGTCTGGAGCCAGCTGGAAATGCCTGTGATCGCAGCGCTGCATGGCGTTTGCTTTGGCGCGGGTATGCAGATCGCATCAGGCGCGGATATGCGCATTGCGGCGCCTGACACGCGCATGTCGATCTTGGAAATGAAATGGGGTTTGGTGCCAGATATGGGCGGTATGGTGCTTTGGCCCCGCCTCGTACGCGCCGACGTGCTGCGCCGTTTGACCTATACGGGCGAACAATTCACAGGGGCGCAGGCGCTCGAATATGGACTTGCAACCGAAGTGAATGATGACCCGCTTGCACGGGCGACAGAGCTGGCAAAACTTATCGCGTCCAAGAGCCCATCAGCGGTGCGTGAGGGCAAGGCGCTCGTTACTTTCGCCTATCAACACATGGCTGATGACGCGGCGGTGCTGCTCGAAGAATCCCGCGCGCAATCGGCGCTCGTTGGTACGCCCGATCAAATGGAGGCGGTCATGGCCAACGTGCAAAAACGCGCCCCTGTGTTTAAGTAGATCGCAGCCAAATACCGTTCTACAGTATGAATTGGGTCATACCAGCACCGAGTCTGTCATTTGGGCGCTGCTCAAAGCCGAAGTGCTGGTAAAAGGCCTCTTTGCCCTGCGCTGACATGAGGCCGATCGTAGCCCCCGGTTCGGCCCGCTTGCGCACCTCATCCAGAAGCATCTCCACAATACGGCGACCAATGGCGCGATTTTGATACTCTGCGTGAACGATGATGTCCTGCAGGTAAAAATACAGAACCCCGTCACCGACAACGCGGCCCATCCCGATCAAACGTTCGCCGTCAAAACAGCATAGATCAAGGACGCTATTGGCCAAAGCGGCTTTGGCCGTCTCAACACTAATGGTCCCCCAACCGCAGTCAGCGCGCAATCTTGAGAACTCTTCAGGTCGGGGCGCTTGGGCTTTGAAGGTGATCGAATCATTGGACAAAATAATGACCCTCCGCTTCTAGAATACTCTGCACTTGGTCAAAATGTGTGGCAGGGCACAGGATATGCTCCCCATCAAAGGTGCATAAAACAAAGACACCGATGTTCTGCGCAGAAATGGGGGAAATCAGCCCAGCGACAATACCAGCTTCATCAAAGGCGAAAGGGCCGACGCTGCGAAAACACGCCCAGCCGCGCTCGGCGGTGGCGGTTTCGGGAACGCGTGTTTCGTCGCAGACGAGCGTCAACTCATCGTCTGCTTTGACCATCGCCATGAAACCAGCGCCGTTGAACCAGTCAGGAAGCGGCGCATCGGCGGCAAGCTGCGTGACGGCGAAGGTTCCATCTATTTTTTTGAGGTTCATGTCTCGGGCCTGTCATTTGTGCATCGAGGCCAGAATAGAGAGCTTCGTCGAATTCTCTCTGGAGTGATAATGTCGCAGGCAGTCCTCACTGCCGAGCTTGGACATCACGGCTGCTTTGAGGTGGGCGGGGACAATGCCCCCAACCCATTGTCTTTATGGTTAACCAAGTTCCGCCAAACGGGCCAAAGCCTCGTTCAGCTTGGCTTCTTCCGCTTCGCGTAGGGCGAGGTTGGCGCGGGTTTCTTCCAGAACTTCGGCAGGGGCGCTCGCGGCGAACTTTGGGTTGTTCAAACGACCGCGCAGACCGCCGAGCTCCTTCGCCAGCTTACCAAGTGTCTTTTCAAGACGCGCCTTTTCAGCCGCCACATCGATGACGCCCTCAAGCGGCAGACCGAACGTGCCGCCTGACACGGCCAGAGCCACTGTACCTTTCGGCAGCTCGTCCACATGGGTCATGCTCTCAACACGCGCAAAACGCATGATGAGCGCTTCGTTCTGCTCCCAAGCGGCTTTCGCTGCTGGCTCCATGCCTTTGACAACCAAAGGAATAAACGCACCCGCGTTGACGTTCATCTGCGCACGCGCAGAGCGGATCGCTTCGATCATCGCAACGGTCCAGCTGAGGTCCGCATCGGCCTGCGCATCCACAAGATCCGCCGCTGCATAGCTTGGCCATTCGGCGTGAACGATCATGTTTGGACGCTCTTTTTGGCCCCAAATCTCTTCGGTCACGAACGGCATAATCGGGTGCAGCAGGATGAGGATTTGATCCAGCGCCCAAGCATAGGTCGCCTTCGTCTCTGCCTTTTCCGCATCCGTGCCGTCATCCAATACAGGCTTGGTGAATTCCAAGTACTGCGAACAGAAAGTGTTCCACGTGAAGGCATACAGTGCGTTGGCCGCGTCGTTGAAACGGTAAGCCTCTAACGCCTCGTCCACCACTTCACGGGTCTTGGCGATTTCGCCTTTGATCCATTTGTTCAGCGGCAGGGCCGTGTCTGGGATCGCATCTGAATGGGGCACCTCAAACGTGCCTTTGAAATCGCCATAGGTGGCGGCATTCCAAAGCTTGGTGACGAAGTTGCGATAGCCCTCGATGCGTTTTGTATCGAGTTTGAGCACGCCGCCCAAAGACGCCATAGACGCATTGGTGAAGCGCAGCGCATCGGCGCCGTATTCATCAATGATTTCCAGCGGATCAACCACGTTGCCGGTGGATTTGGACATCTTCTTGCCCTTGGCATCGCGCACGAGGCCATGCAGATAGACCGTATCGAACGGCACTTCATCCACGACAGCGAGCTGCATCATCATCATGCGAGCCACCCAGAAGAATAGGATGTCTTGGCCCGTGATCAGGGTTGAGGTCGGGAAGTATTTTTCCAGCTCAGGCGTTTGATCAGGCCAGCCGAGCGTGCCGATAGGCCAAAGGCCAGAGGAGAACCATGTGTCCAGCACGTCAGGGTCGCGATAGAGCGGCGCAACCTTTTTGCCCAACGCGGCATTTTGCGCGAAGACGGTATAGGCTTCTTCCAAGCTGTTGGTTTCAACGATGGTCCATCCGGCGCCGTAATGCGGTTCTGCTGCGTCCAGACAAGTATCAAACGAGGACGCGCAGAAGCTCGTGGTCGCAAAGCTGCTCAGAACCTCTGTTTTCAGACGATCCTCATCAAGCTGGGCATCTGATTGCACGGCCGCGTAGATATGTTCCCAAGCGCCAACGCTATCGAAGCCGTACCAGACAGGCACCTGATGCCCCCACCAAAGCTGACGGGAGATGCACCAAGGCTCGATGTTTTCCAGCCAGTGGAAATACACCTTCTTGTCGCTCTCCGGCATGATCTTTGTCTTGCCCGATCGTACTGCTTCCAGCGCAGGCTCAACAATCTTGGACGTTTCAACGAACCACTGATCCGTGAGTAGCGGTTCAATGACGACCTTAGAGCGATCCCCAAACGGCTGCATGATCGGCTTCGCTTCCACGTAGGGAACCGTTTCCGTTACTTCGCTTTCATTGCCATCGAGGTCCTTCACCTTGCGCGTGGTCTCAACCATCACTGCAAGACCCTCGGCAGAGATATCAGCGATCACCTTCTTACGCGCCTCAAAACGATCAAGGCCACGGTATTCATCGGGGACAAGGTTCATCGCGGCGATCATCGCCTCGTCGAATTCTTGCTCACCATTGGCAATCGCTTGGGCAATCGCTGCTTCTTCCGCATAAGGCTTTCCATCAGCGCGCATCGCCGCTTTGGTGTCCATGAGGTTATACATCGGAATGCCGCCGCGCTTGGCAACTTGGTAGTCGTTGAAATCATGCGCGCCAGTGATCTTTACCGCGCCAGAACCGAAGTCCTTGTCAGGGTATTCATCCGTGATGATCGGGATCAGGCGGCGCAGCTCTTTCGGGCCGACCGGAATTTCACAAAGCTGACCAACAATAGGGGCGTAACGCTCATCTGATGGGTGCACTGCAACCGCGCCATCGCCGAGCATCGTTTCAGGACGCGTCGTCGCGATAGAGATGTAATCGCGCTCTTCTTCCAGCGTGACGTTCCCGTCCTCATCCTTTTCGATGTAGGTGTAGGTCGCGCCGCCCGCGAGCGGATATTTGAAGTGCCACATGTGGCCCGCAACTTCGATGTTCTCAACTTCGAGATCGGAAATCGCCGTTTCAAAATGCGGGTCCCAGTTCACAAGGCGCTTGCCGCGATAGATCAGACCCTTGTTGTACATCTCAACAAAGACTTTGATCACGGCGTCATGGAAATTGCCGCCCGCCACATCAGCAGGGGCACCGGGCGCGCCAGACATGGTGAAGGCTTCGCGCTCCCAATCACAAGAGGCGCCGAGGCGTTTCAGCTGGTTGATGATCGTGCCGCCAGATTCGCCCTTCCAGTCCCAGACTTTCTTGAGGAACTCTTCACGGCCAAGCTCAACGCGCGAAGGTTGCTGCGTTTCCGCCAGCTTACGCTCCACAACCATTTGCGTGGCGATGCCCGCGTGGTCCGTACCCGGCTGCCAAAGGGTGTCGAAGCCCTGCATACGTTTCCAGCGGATCATGATGTCCTGAAGCGTGTTGTTAAAGGCATGACCGATATGCAGAACACCTGTGACATTAGGCGGCGGGATCATGATGCAAAAGGTTGACGCTTCTGGCTTGGCATTCGCGCCGGCTTTAAAGCAGCCAGCCGCGTCCCAAGCTTCATAAAGCCGCGCTTCGGCGGTCTTTGCGTTAAAATTCTTTTCCATAGCCATGGGAGGGGCGTCCTTCACATCGGTGTCGTGTTCAAGTCCTGATAAACAATGCGTGCACAAAGGAAAAGGCAATCTGGACATTGTTGCACAGTGGCTTAGGGTTATCCCTTGAAGCAAATACGAAATATGGAGCCCAGCATGGAAAAATTCGGTAAAAGCCAGTCGGTTATTCGAACCGAAGACACGCGGTTTTTAACCGGTGCGGGGCGCTACATTGATGATATCGCGCCGAAAGAGGCGCTGTTTGGCTATGTGTTCCGCTCAAGCGTGGCCCATGCGGTAATCACAACACTTGATGTCAGCGAGGCACGCGATAGCGAAGGTGTTCGTTTGGTGCTGACGGCGGATGATATGATCGCCGAGGGCGTTGATATCGCAATGGCGGGCATTGCGATGGACAACCGCGATGGCACCAAGGGCGCGACAACCTTCCGCCCTGCGCTTGCCAAGGACAAGGTACGCTTTGTCGGTGAAGCGATTGCAATGATCTTTGCCGAAACCTTAGAGCAAGCGCGCGATGCCGCCGAGCTTATTGAGTTCGACTATGAAGATTTAGACACGCATATGGATTTGGCCGCAGGCGGCACGCCTTTGCATGACAATGTCCCCGACAACCGCCCCCTTGATTGGGCGATGGGCAAGGAAGAGCAGGCAGATGCGGCCATGGCAAAGGCGACGCATAAACTGCGTTTTGAGGTGGGTGATAACCGTATCATCGTCAATTCGATGGAGCCGCGCGGCTGCTATGCAGAATGGGGCGATGATCGTTTGCATCTTGCCTTTGGCGGGCAGGGCGTTTGGGTGGCCAAAGGGCATCTGGCGCAAATGATGAAGCTTGATCCAGAGCAAATCCGCGTGACCAACCCCGATGTGGGCGGCGGTTTCGGCATGAAATCGATGACCTATCCCGAATATGTCGTGTGCTCCGTTGCGGCGCGCATGCTTGGCACGCCCGTGCGTTGGATGTCCGATCGCACCGAAGCGATGCTGAGTGATCAAGGTGGGCGCGATTTGACCAGCACGGTTGAGATGGGCTTTGACGACACGCACAAAATGATCGCTTACAAGGTCCATTCACGCTTTAACCTCGGCGCGTATAATTCGCAGTTCGGCCAAGCCATTCAAACAATGCTCTTTAGCCGCGTACTGCCGAGCGTTTATGACGTGCAAGACACCTACATGCGCGCTGAAGGCATTTACACGAATACCACGCAGGTAGATGCCTATCGCGGCGCTGGGCGACCAGAAGCGATCTATCTCATGGAACGCGCAATGGATTATGCCGCGCGCGAGCTTGGCGTTGACCCTTGGGAGCTGCGCCGCCACAACTTTATCCCACCCGAAGCCTTCCCGTACAAAGCCTCCTCTGGCGAAACCTATGACGTGGGCGATTTCCCCCGTGTTCTTAACCGTTTAGAAACATTTGCCGACCGTGCGGGGTTTGAAAAACGGCGCAACGCCTCTGAGGCGCGCGGTATGCTGCGCGGAATGGGGCTGTGTTACTATATCGAAAGTATTTTGGGCGATCCTTCTGAAAACGCGAAAGTCGCGTTCAATGAGGATGGCACAGTGACGATTTTTGTGGGCACGCAAAGCAACGGGCAAGGACATGAAACTGTCTATGCGAAGTTCTTGTCTGATCAGACGGGCATTCCCGCTGATAAGATCACTGTCGTACAAGGGGATAGCGATCTGATTGCGACGGGCGGCGGCACGGGTGGATCACGTTCTGTCACTGTGCAAACCAATGCAACGCTTGTGACCGTTGAGAAGATGATCAGCGCGTTCAAACCGTTCTTGGCCGCAAAGATGGGCGTCGAAGAGGCGGATATTTCCTTTGATGATGAAGCCTTCCGCGCCGAAGGCTCAAATGAGAGCTTCACGATGATCGAAGCTGCTGATCTCGCGCGCGTTGAGGGAAATGAGGAACTGCTGACCCATGAGGCCAAGGCAACCTTGCCTGCGCGCTCCTTCCCCAATGGCGGCCATGTCGCAGAGGTAGAGATCGATCCTGACACCGGCGTGACCCGCGTGGATCGCTATACTGTCGTGGATGATTTCGGCAATCTGATCAACCCGATGCTCGCCGAGGGGCAGGTGCATGGGGGCGTGGCCCAAGGTCTGGGTCAGGCGCTGATGGAAGCCGTTGCTTATGATGATGAAGGGCAGCTTTTGACAGCCACCTTCATGGATTATGCGATGCCGCGCGCAGATGATCTGCCGATGATCGAATTCACGACAGAGGCCACCCCATCCACCGCGAACGCTATGGGCATGAAGGGCTGCGGCGAAGCTGGGACCGTTGGATCAATGGCTGCTGTCGCGAATGCGGTGCAAGATGCACTAGCGCGCAAAGGGGTTGCCCGTGCGGACATGCCGTTTACCCCCAACCGAGTTTGGAAAATGCTAGAGGACGCGCGCATTGCGGCTGAGTAAACGCATATCTCTCTGGATGACGGGCGCACTGCGCCGACGTCGCCAATCCCCGCGCAATCAAAAGCGCGAGGCACAAACCCATGTCGTGATCCTTGATGGCACGATGTCCTCGCTCGAGGATGGGTTGGAGACCAATGCTGGACGCACATATAAAATGCTGTGTGAAGCAGCGCCGGACCTGTCGCTTTATTATGAGGCAGGGGTGCAATGGCGTAGTTGGCGCTCTGCGCCGGACGTGATGATGGGACGTGGGATCAATCGCCAAATTCGCCGCGCCTACGGGTTTCTGGCAACGCGCTACCGACCTGGCGACAAGATTTATCTGCTTGGCTATTCGCGCGGCGCCTTTGCTGTCCGCTCGCTCGCGGGGGTGATCGATCAGGTCGGCCTGTTAAAAGCCGAGCATTCTGATCCGCAAACCGTCCGTCAAATTTATCATATGTATCAATGCGGTGAAGCAAAGCTAGACGCAGATGATACCGCCTTTATCGCAAAACGATGCCATCCAAGTGCACCGATCGAAATGGTCGGCGTTTGGGATACGGTCAAGGCGCTGGGCCTTGTCTTTCCCATCCTGTGGCGTTGGAGCGCGCCGAACCATGAGTTTCACAACCACGATTTGGGGCGGTCGATCAAACACGGGTTTCATGCCTTGGCCTGTGATGAGACACGCAATTCTTATGCGCCTGTCCTTTGGAAATGCCCCAATGATTGGCAGGGGCGCATCGAACAGGTTTGGTTCCCCGGCTCACATGGTGATGTTGGTGGCCAGCTTGGCGGCTTTGAAGCCGCGCGCCCTTTGGCAAACATCCCGCTCGTTTGGATGCTGGAGCGTATTGAGAGCTGTGGATTAACGTTGCCTGAAGATTGGCGCGCGCGATTGGTGCAAAATCCGCTTGCGCCTTCCGTTGGCTCTTGGCGCGGGTTCGGGAAGTTGTTCTTGATCCGTAAAAAGCGCTCGTTGACTGACGGGAAATGCGAACGCCTGCATCATTCGGTTTACTCGCGTCAGCAAAAACGAAGCACACCTCCGCGCGAAAACATCGCCGCGCGCGCACTCCAGCGCTGGCGCCGCCCCAATCAGCCCGAAAGTTAAGGCTTCATAATGATGCAAGTGGTACTGCCGGTCGCATAAAGCTTGCCATCGGCGACACCGCGAATTTCACCGTTTGCCACACCTGTTGAACGCCCTGCATGATCAACGATCCCAATCGCGTCAATTTCAGTGCCGAGCGGGATGGAGCGGATGATATTCACCTTATATTCCAAGGTCGTATAAAAACTGCCCTTTGGCACCTTTGTCATCACCGCGCAGGCCATCGCGCTGTCCAAAAGCGTGCCGTACCAACCACCGTGTACGGTTCCCATGGGATTGCAATGATCAAACAGGGGTGCCCCGCGAAACACGGCGCGACCCTCGGCAATGTCATTCAGCTTATAGTTCAGCGTGCGGCCAATCGGCGGGGCAGGGTTGGTGCCCTCCAGAATGCCTTGCATGAAGTCCAAGCCGGACATGTCCAGAGCTTGGGCAAATGATAAAAGTTGATCAGGGTTTTCGGCGTAGTACATGTGGCTCTCCTCTTACCCGTTAGGCTAAAAGGAGCACGCAAGGGCTGCAATCGTTGTTACGCGACGTTTTGCAAATCAAGTTTCGGGGCAATGCCAAGCGCGTGACACACATCGCGCGTCAGCTCTGGACGGTTGAGCGTGTAGAAATGCAGTGCATCCACACCATCTTCCATCAGCTCAGAGCATAATTCAGTACACAGCGCCGTCGCCAAAAGATCAGCGCGTCCATCGCGTTCTGCTTTTTCAAAAGCATCATCAAGCCACGCAGGTACAGGCGTGCCGCAACGCTTGGCGAAGTTGCGTGTGCCTTTCCAGTTTTCAATCGGAAGAATACCGGGAAGGATCGGCGCATTGATCCCAGCCTTCACGCAAGAATCGTGGAAGCGGAAAAATGTGTCTGCTTCAAAGAAGAACTGTGTAATCGCCTCGGAGGCACCCGCATCGATCTTGGCCTTGAGCCAATCCACATCCGCCTGCGCGCTTGTCGCTTCTGGGTGACGGTCAGGGTAGGCGCCAACTCGGATCTTGAAATCACCCGTTGCGGCCAAGGCCTCAATCAACTCGACGGAGTTGGCAAAACCGCCCGCGCAAGGGGTGAATTTATCTTGGCCCTTGGGAGCATCACCGCGCAGCGCGACGATCTCTTTCACGCCAGCTTCCGCAAAGCCAGCCGCAATCGCCAACGTCTCTTCTTTGGTTGCGTTCACGCAGGTGAGGTGCGCCGCCACGTTAAGGCCGCTGGACTTGTGCAGGGTCGCCACCGCGTCGCGCGTCAAATCGCGGGTCGTGCCACCAGCGCCATATGTGACGGATACAAACGTCGGATCAAGCGGCGCGAGCGTCTGGACCGTGTCCCAAAGCCGGAAAGAGGCTTCCAAGGACTGCGGTGGGAAAAACTCGAATGATACTTGCGGCGCGCTCATGTTCTTTGGTTCCTTTATGAATGTCGCTCTTGTTGCACAGCGCGATATGTGAGACAACTTCATAACTTTCACTATTATTATGAGCGCGGCTCCGTAATGCACATAGAATTCCGTCATCTTCGAACCATCCGAGCGATTCATGAAAACGGCGGGCTCGCCAAAGCGGCAGATCAATTGCACATCACGCAAAGCGCGCTCAGCCATCAAATCAAAGGGCTAGAGGATCAGGCAGGCGTCGAACTCTTCGTGCGCCGCTCCAAGCCGATGAAGCTCTCTGCGGCGGGGCTTCGTCTTTTGCGCCTTGCAGAGAAAATCCTGCCTGAGATCGAAGCGCTGCAAGATGAATTCACAGGCCTGCGCGCTGGCAAATCGGGCCGTTTGCATATCGCCATCGAATGCCACGCCTGTTTTGAATGGCTGTTTCCTGTGCTGGAAGGCTTTCGCAAACTCTGGCCCGATGTGGACGTGGACATCAAACCAGGCCTCGCCTTTGACGCGCTCCCCGCTTTGCAAAAGGAAGAGGTTGATCTGGTTGTCAGCTCTGATCCTGAAAACATTGCAGGCGTAGAGTTCTCCCACCTCTTTGATTACGCACCTGTTTTTGTCGCTTCTTCGCAGCACCCTTTGGCGGAAAAACCTTATGTGGACGCAGCAGATTTCCGCGGTCAAACGCTGATCACCTATCCTGTTGATCGCGCGCGCCTTGATATCTTTAGCCAATTGCTCACCCCGGCCAAGGTCGAACCAGCAGGGATCAGACAGGTTGAACTGACCGCCGTTATCCTTCTGCTCGTGGCCTCAAATCGCGGGATATCCGTTCTGCCTGACTGGGTGGTGCGCGAGGTGAAATATTCCTCGGATTATGTGACGCGCCCGCTGACTGAAAATGGCCTGACACGGCAGCTCTTCGCGGCGACGCGCAGCACCGAAGTTGACAAGCCCTACATGCAAGACCTTATTCGCCTTGCCAAAGAAGAGGCTGTTAAGCTTCAAAACGCTTAAGCGCTTGGCAAACGGCGCGCCTCTGCCTATACCGCGCGCCTGAGCACCTCACATTCCAAGGACGACACCGCCATGCAAGGCAGCGCTAATCTAAACGTGATGATCAAAGCCGCGCGTAAAGCCGGCCGTTCCCTCGCGAAAGACTTCAGAGAAGTCGAGAACCTGCAAGTCTCGCGCAAAGGCGCTGGTGACTTCGTCAGCAAGGCTGATCTGTCCGCGGAAAAAATCATCAAAGAAGAGCTGATGGAAGCGCGTCCGACCTACGGCTGGCTCGCGGAAGAGGGCGGCGAGGAAGAGGGCGCAGACCCGACCCGCCGCTGGATCGTTGATCCGCTCGATGGCACCACAAACTTCCTGCACGGTCTGCCACATTGGGCAGTATC
>NZ_JBDWVM010000037.1:0-11758 GCF_039984035.1 Planktotalea sp.
GACTTCCCCGTCATGGCGTCTTCCGAATATTCCGCGAATTTTTCCGCTCAGGCCAGCGTTCTGCGTCGCCTCTTCGACAAATCCAAATTTGCGATCTCGACTGAGGAAACGCGCTACTACTTGAACGGCGTTTACATGCACATCTCTGACGCGGAAGGCGGCAAGGTGCTGCGCTGCGTCGCAACCGACGGCCACCGCCTCGCACGCATCGATGCAGACCTGCCAGAGAACGCATCCGAAATGCCGGGCGTAATCGTTCCGCGTAAAACGGTCGGCGAGCTGCGCAAACTTCTCGACGACGATGACATGCAAATCGCGGTATCCGTGTCCGAGACCAAAGTTCGTTTCGCAACGCCAGAGATCACGCTGACATCCAAGGTCATCGACGGTACCTTCCCCGATTACACACGCGTTATTCCGCAAGGCAACACACGCAAGCTGGAAGTAGACGCTGCTGATTTCGCAAAAGCGGTTGATCGTGTTGCAACAGTTTCATCCGAGCGCTCACGCGCTGTAAAACTCTCACTCGACGAGGATCGTTTGGTTCTCTCCGTTAACGCACCAGACAGCGGCGCAGCCGAAGAAGAGCTGGCAGTGGCATACGGTGACGAGCGTTTGGAAATTGGCTTCAACGCGAAATACTTGTTGGAAATCGCCAGCCAAGTGGACCGCGAAAACGCTGTGTTCCTCTTTAACTCATCAGGCGATCCAACCCTGATGCGCGAAGGCAACGACACCAGCGCTGTCTACGTCGTCATGCCGATGCGCGTCTGACGCGTCCATGACCACGCTCGCGCTCACCGAGCTAACGCTTTCTCATTTTCGCTCGCACAAGCTGGCCCGCATTTCATGTGGGCCTTTGCCTGTTGCGATCTATGGCCCAAACGGCGCGGGTAAGACCAACATCTTGGAAGCCGTGTCGCTGTTCTCCCCCGGTCGCGGCATGCGTCGCGCCAGCGCTCAGGATATGACACGACGACCCGAAGCCTTGGGTTGGAAAGTGACAGGGCTTTTGCAGGCGCAAGAACAAACCCACGAAATAGAAATGTGGTCCGAAAACGGCGCAGCGCGCAGCACGAAGCTGAATTCAAAACCAGTGCCGCAGAACCGCCTAGCAGAGCTAACGCGCGTGCTTTGGCTCATCCCTGCAATGGACAGGCTTTGGATTGAGGGTGCCGAAGGGCGACGCCGCTTCTTGGATCGTATGGCACTTAGCTTCTTCCCCAACCATGCTGAGGCCTCGCTTACTTATGAAAAGACAATGCGTGAGCGCAACAAACTGCTGAAGGAAAACGTACGCGATCCGATGTGGTACGGCGTGCTTGAAACCCGCCTTGCAGAAACCGGCGCCGTGATCCACGAAAACCGGGTTCGGACGTTAACCTTTCTAAGCGAAGCGCAAGCGCAGGCGCAAACGAGCTTCCCCACTGCAGACCTTGAACTGACCCATGCAGAAGATGCGATGCCTGCCGATAGCGCTGATCTCAAAGACGCCTTTGCTGAAAGCCGCATTCGCGATCTCGCAGCAGGCCGTACGCTTGTTGGGCCGCACCGTGCCGATCTATACGGTGTTTTCACCGCGAAAGGCGTGCCAGCCAAGGATTGCTCAACAGGTGAGCAAAAGGCGCTGTTGATTTCCCTCATCCTCGCCAATGCCCGCGCGCTGGCAGAACAAATCGGTGCGCCGCCCATTCTGCTCCTTGATGAAGTCGCCGCGCACCTCGATGCGACCCGCCGCGCAGCGCTTTATAGCGAGATTAGCGCACTTGGAGCGCAAGCTTGGATGACAGGTACAGGAGTAGAGCTGTTTGACAGCCTTTCCAGCCAATCTTTGCATATAGAGGTCACTGAAACAGACGGCCTCAGCGAGACGAAAATCAACGCATCGCCCTAGTGGCAAACAATGGCACAAAATATAGGCGTAGCACGTGACATTCCCCCCAAAGATTTGTATAAATGGAGCAAATAAAAAGGGGAGTTTCGGATGTCCGAAACCGATCAGAATAACGCCGAATATGGCGCAGATTCCATCAAGGTTCTCAAAGGCTTAGAAGCCGTACGCAAACGTCCGGGGATGTATATCGGTGATACCGATGACGGCTCTGGTTTGCACCACATGGTTTATGAGGTCGTCGATAACGGAATTGACGAAGCGTTAGCCGGTCACGCCGATGCTGTGAACGTCAAAATTCACGCGGATTCATCTGTTTCCGTCAGCGACAACGGTCGCGGTATTCCCGTAGGTATCCACGAGGAAGAAGGCGTTTCTGCCGCTGAGGTCATTATGACCCAGCTCCACGCAGGCGGTAAATTCGACAGCAACTCCTACAAGGTTTCTGGCGGTCTGCATGGCGTTGGTGTTTCTGTTGTGAACGCCCTGTCTAACTGGCTCGAGCTGCGCATCTGGCGTGATGGCAAAGAACATGTCGCACGTTTTGAGCATGGCGATACGGCTGAACACCTGAAGGTTGTCGGCGATGCAGGCGATCACACGGGTACAGAGGTTCGCTTCCTTGCGTCTACCGAAACGTTCTCGAACCTCGAATATTCCTTCGATACGCTTGAGAAACGTCTTCGCGAACTGGCGTTCTTGAATTCAGGCGTGCGCATCATTCTTGAGGATGAGCGCCCCGCCGAACCACTACGCACCGAACTCTATTATGACGGCGGCGTAAAGGAATTCGTTAAATTCCTCGATCGCTCCAAATCTTCGATCATGCCTGAACCTGTCTATATGATTGGTGAAAAGGACGACATCGGCGTTGAAGTCGCGATGTGGTGGAACGACAGCTACCATGAAAATGTACTGCCCTTCACAAACAACATCCCACAACGCGATGGCGGCACGCATATGGCGGGCTTCCGCGGTGCGTTAACGCGAACCATCAACAACTATGCGCAATCCAGCGGTATCGCAAAAAAGGAAAAGATCAGCTTTACAGGCGACGATGCCCGTGAAGGCCTGACCTGCGTTCTTTCAGTAAAGGTCCCTGATCCGAAGTTCTCCAGCCAAACGAAAGACAAGCTGGTTAGTTCCGAAGTGCGCCCTGCTGTTGAAGGCCTCGTAAACGAAAAGCTGGCCGAATGGTTCGAAGAGAACCCGAATGAAGCCAAGATTATCGTCGGCAAGATCATCGAAGCCGCCCATGCCCGTGAAGCGGCGCGCAAGGCTCGTGAACTAACTCGCCGTAAAACAGCGATGGACGTGAACTATTTAGCTGGCAAGCTCAAAGATTGTTCTGAAAAAGACCCCTCCAAAACCGAAGTCTTCCTCGTCGAGGGTGATTCCGCTGGTGGCTCTGCTCAGACAGGTCGTGATCGAAAGACCCAAGCGATTTTGCCGCTCAAAGGTAAGATCTTGAACGTCGAACGCGCGCGTTTTGACAAAATGCTAAACTCGCAAGAGATTGGCAACTTGGTCATGGCGCTTGGCACGGGTATTGGCCGCGATGAGTTCAACATCGAAAAGCTGCGCTACCACAAGATCGTCATCATGACGGACGCGGACGTCGATGGGGCGCACATTCGTACGCTTTTGCTGACCTTCTTCTATCGTCAAATGCCTGCGCTTATTGAGGGTGGCTTCATCTACATCGCGCAGCCGCCGCTTTACAAAGTCTCGCGTGGCAAGTCTGAGGTTTACCTCAAAGACCAAGCTGCGATGGATGACTACCTAATCGAACAAGGCATCGATGGTGCGATCCTGCGTCAGGGCAACGGCGAAGAAATTCTTGGCCAAGATTTGCGCCGCGTCGTAGATGAGGCACGCCAACTCAAACGCGTGCTTGATGCCTTCCCCACGCACTATCCACGTCACATTCTAGAACAGGCCGCCATCGCTGGAGCATTTGTTCCGGGCGTCGTAGATCAGGATTTGCAAGGCACCGCAGACCGCGTGGCCGAGCGTTTGAACCTGATCGCGCTGGAATATGAACAGGGCTGGCAAGGCCGCATTACCCAAGACCACGGCATTCGTCTTGCACGCATATTGCGCGGCGTTGAAGAGGTGCGCACGCTTGACGGTCCAATGATGCGCTCTGGCGAAGCTCGTAAAACCGGCAGCTTCACCAAGAGCTTGCAAGAGGTCTATAACCTTCCAGCGACGCTCGTGCGTAAAGACCGCAATCAGGCGATTTACGGCCCTCTCGATTTGCTCGACGCAATTCTAAAAGAGGGTGAAAAAGGGCTGACGCTGCAGCGCTACAAAGGTCTGGGCGAAATGAACCCCGATCAGCTCTGGGAAACCACGCTTGATCCTGATGCGCGCACCTTGTTGCAAGTGAAGATCGAAGATGTGGCAGAAGCCGATGATCTCTTTACCAAGCTGATGGGCGATGTGGTTGAACCGCGCCGCGAATTTATTCAGCAAAACGCGCTGAATGTCGAAAACCTCGACTTCTAACGCGAACAAAACATATGAACTTCAAAGGCCGGTCGCTTAGATCGGCCTTTTTCGTCTATCTACAGGAGCACACATGGCACAAATCACTTTGGTGCGGCACGGTCAGGCCAATTCAGACAGCCAAGATGAACAAGGCTATGACAAGCTCAGCCCATTGGGGCATGAACAAGCGGCCTGGCTCGGTGCGCATATGCGTGAGACGAAACAGGAATTTGATAGTGTCTATTGCGGCACGCTGCGTCGCCATGTGGAAACTACTGCGGGAATGCAGGCCGAAGAATACGCACCCGTCATCCAAGATGCGCGACTGAATGAACTGGCCTATTTTGATCTCTCAAATGCCTATGAGACCATGACAGGCACTCAAACGCCGAACACCCGCGAAGAGTTCATCGAGCACATGCCGCGCCTGCTGATCGCGTGGAAGGATGGCCTGCTCAAGGATGTTCCAGAAAGCTTCGCTGCCTTTGAGGATCGTGTGAATACTGCGTTAGAAAATATTGCAGCGCGCTCGGATCGGGCTCTGGTAATCACTTCTGGTGGATTGATTGCAAATGTGACGCGACAGGTGATGGATCTTGATATGTACGCCTACGCCCGAATGTGCCTTGCCGTGATGAACACGTCGACCCATCGCGTAACCCGTGTTGGCGCCCATCTCGCATTGACGCAGTTTAACAATATCGCCCATCTTGAACACACAAGCCGCCACTACGCGCAAACCCACATCTAAGGACAAGACCATGACACATCTTTGGGTCAGAGCAGAACAACGCGAAAACGAAGAACGCGTTGGGTTAACACCGATGGGCGCAGCTGAGTTAGTTAAATCTGGCATGCGCGTGACTTTTGAAGAAAGCTCTGTTCGCGCGATAGGTATCGACGGCTATAAAGACGCAGGGTGCGAGATTGCGACGGAAAATTCATGGCCCGACGCTCCTAGTGATGCGATCATCTTTGGTCTGAAAGAACTGCCAGAGGACGGCACGCCGCTTACCCACAAACACATCATGTTTGGTCACGCCTTCAAGGGTCAACCAACTGGCCGCATTCTCCTTGATCGTTTCAAGGCGGGCGGCGGAGCGCTTTACGATCTCGAATATCTCGTGGATGAAGCCGGAAAACGGGTCGCTGCATTCGGGTATTGGGCCGGATACGCTGGCGCCGCTGTGACACTTCGCTGCTGGATCGCACAACAACACGGCAGCATCGCTGGCCCTGTTGGAGTTTTCCAAAGCTCTGAAGCGTTGCTCGCTGACCTGCAAAACGAGCTATCGACCACCAAATCTACTGTTCCGACAGCTCTCATCATCGGGGCGTTGGGTCGCGTTGGATCAGGTGCTGCCGATTTGCTAACCGCATTGGACATAGAAGTGACCAAATGGGACATGGCTGAAACAGCCAGCGGTGGCCCCTTTCCCGAGGTGCTCGCTCATGATCTATTTCTAAATTGTATCCTCGCGCGTCCCGGAACGCCCGTTTTCGTTCCTGCCAGCGCGACGACAGATCCGCGTTCTTTGAAAGTGATTGGCGATATCGCTTGTGACCCTGACAGCGACTTTTCACCGATCAAAGTTTATGATCGCACCACCACTTGGGACGTGCCAGCCCTTCGCGTGCACGACACGCCGCCGCTGGATGTCACAGCAATCGACAACCTGCCGTCCATGTTGCCCGTCGAAAGTTCTCAAGACTACGCAGCGCAGCTTTTGCCATCGCTGCTTTCGCTCACAGATTTAAATAATGGTGTTTGGGGTCGAGCGGCTCAGACTTTCAAAGAACACATTTAGATCAGGTTCTTATCGGATATCCGCATGACAGGCCGAGGCGCGGTAGACCATGCCGTCACCGTCAAAATAGAGCGTTTCAGCCGCAAGAACGTCGTGGTGATTTCTGTAAGTGATAACCATCATATTATGCCCTTCAAAGACGTCTTGAACGTCAAATTTGAGCTCTGGCTGACGCTCTAGGGCCTTGGCCCAGTAGTCACGAAGCGCTGCTTTTCCGTTCAATTCACCTGAACCGACCAGAGCCTGTGCTTTGCGAGAACGAAAGCAGATATCATCGCGATAATGCAGCAAAATCCGATCAAGATCGTGACTGTTCCACCCCTCTTCCCAAGACTTTGCAAAAGCTAGGAAATCTAGCGTCATGGCTTCGGACCTGTGAGCGGAACCACCGTCGGATCAGGTTCCGGCGCGAGTTCTTCAAAGTCAAAATTGTCCAAACGACGCGCACGACGTCCCGCTTTGTCGGCACTGATCTTAATCTCGGAAATGTCTTTCGCCGCCTGTCCAAAATGACGATCCAGATTTTCAACGCGCGTACCAAGACGATCAACATCTGCAAACAGTAGGCCAAGTTCGCGCCGGATCGCGCCCGCTTGTTCCTGCATACGCGCATCTTTCAAAATGGCGCGCATCGTGTTGAGCGTCGCCATGCATGTTGTCGGCGAAACGATCCAGACGCGCGCGGCAAAACCTTCGCGCACGAGTTCAGGAAAGTTCGAATGCAATTCGGCATAGACCGCTTCAGAGGGCAAAAACATTAACGCGCCATCGGCGGTTTCTCCATCTAGGATATATTTCTCTGAAATCGCTTTGATGTGCGCCTTAACCGCCGTTCGCATCATGCGTGCCGCTTCGTTCAATTGCTGCTGCGTTTCAGAATTGCGCAGCGCCTCATAGGCTTCCAGTGGGAATTTACTGTCCACGACAATCGGGCCAGGAGGGTTGGGCAAATGGATCAAACAATCCGCACGCTTGCCGTTCGAAAGCGTCGCTTGCCATGTGTAACTATCCGCTGGCAGGGCTTTTGAAACAATATCTTTGAGCTGAATTTCGCCAAAGGCACCGCGCGTTTGTTTATTGCTCAGAATGTCCTGCAGGCTCAGAACATCGCCCGACAGTTTGGTGATGTTGTCTTGAGCCTTGTCAATGGCTTGCAGGCGTTGTTGCAGTTCCCCAAGGCTCTGTGCTGTACGCCGCGACGAGCCATGCAGGTTCTCGTTCATTACAGTACTCACCTGTGTAAGACGTTGTTCCATCAACTGTAGCATATTCGCCTGTGACGCAGCTTGCGCCTCTGAGACATGGTTCAAACCACCAGCCAACTGCTGTTGCCCGTCAGACAACGATTGCACCCGCTGACCGAGCATCCCCAATTGGTTGGCCAAAGGTTCCGCCATACGTGCTGAGCGGCCAGCGGCGCGCACGGCGACGATCAGCAAGATCACAATCAACAGAAACGCCAAAATGCCCGCAATCGCCGCGAGCACGATGGGATCTTCAAAATCTAAGGTCATCAAGTCCGTCCAAACAGCCGTTCAATGTCGGCGAGTTTCAATTCAACGTAAGTCGGACGGCCATGATTACACTGCCCCGAATGCGGCGTCACTTCCATTTCGCGCAAGAGCGCGTTCATTTCTTCTGCGCGCATCCAGCGACCCGAACGGATAGAACCATGACAGGCGACACGGCTCAGAATCGCTTCGATCTTAGCTTGCACTGTTTGACTTTCGCCCTGATCGGCAAGCTCATCCAAGATATCCAAGAGCATCGCTTTGGCATTCACCTCGCCCAAAATCGCAGGCGTTTCACGCACCGCAATCGCGCCGCCGCCAAAGGGTTCAATCCCTAGGCCAAGCTTGGACAGATCATCAGCCATCTCCATCAAACGCGCGCAATCGCCGTCGGACATCTCAACAATCTCGGGTATAAGCAGCGCCTGAGCCGGAACACCATTTTCTGCCATTTGGTTCTTAAGCTTCTCATAAACCAAACGTTCGTGCGCAGCATGCTGATCGACAATGACCATCCCATCGGAGGTTTGCGCAATGATGTAGTTCTCATGCACCTGCCCACGCGCGGCGCCCAATGGAAACTGCTCCAATGGCGTCTCTGCCTTTGGTTCCTCCACAACATCAACACGGCTAAACACGCTTGCTGTTTCTTCAAACCCTGACACGGGTGCCTGGGCTTGATAGTTCGCACTAATCGCTCCGCTCGATGGGCGGTCCATCTGATACATACGCGGTGGGCCACTGGGTGCAGGTCGCATCGCCCCCAGCGTGGCGTCAGCTACCGTAGAAGACGCTCGATGCCCGGCTTCCGCTAACGCATGGCGTAGCGCCGAAACGATCAAACCACGCGCAATGCCCGGATCGCGAAAACGCACCTCAGATTTAGCAGGATGCACGTTCACATCGACTAGCTGGGGATCACAATCAAGAAACAAGGCAGCCGCAGGATGACGATCCCGCGAGAGGAAATCAAAATAGGCGCCACGCAAGGCGCCGACAAGTAATTTGTCCCGTACTGGGCGCCCATTCACAAAAAGGTACTGCGCCACGGCAGAGCCACGCGAATAGGTTGGTAACGCGGCAAAACCGGTCAAATGCAAACCATCACGTTCAGCTTCAATGCGCAGCGAATTTTCCGCAAACTCAGCACCCAAAATTCGGGCCAGTCGACCGTGCAGCGCATCGAACAAATCACCGCTTTCCGCATCAGCGCGGAACGTGACGCGTCCCTCACCGCCACCAGACACGTCGCGCAGCGTAAACCCAATGAAAGGTTCCGCCATGGCAAGGCGTTTGATCACATCTGTGATTGCCTGCGCCTCAGCGCGATCTGTGCGCATGAATTTAAGACGCGCCGGCGTGGCATAGAAAAGGTCACGTAACTCGACGACGGTTCCCTTGCTTAGGGCAGCTGGCTTCACGGCGCTCATCGCACCACCCGCAACTGCAATCTCAAACGCATCAAACCCAGCCGCGCGTGATGTAATGGTCAGACGCCCAACAGCACCAAGCGAAGGCAATGCTTCGCCCCGAAAACCGAAAGTATGAATGTTGAGCAGATCGCTCCCATCAATCTTGGATGTCGCATGGCGGGACAAGGCAAGTGGTAGCGCATCAGGCACAATTCCGCAGCCATCATCGACCACACGGATCAGCGTTTTGCCACCATCGCCATAAGCCACCTCTATACGATGGGCCCCAGCATCAATGGCGTTTTCGACCAATTCCTTAACGGCAGACGCGGGACGTTCGACAACTTCACCCGCTGCAATCCTGTTGATCGCAGCATCGTCTAACTGGCGGATAATGGGCTGTTCATCGCTTATCTTGAGGGCAGGATCATTCATACCCCAACACCTAGCATATCATTTCGCGATTCTGCTACGCGTTAGACACAAAAAACCCGGGCACGAATGCCCGGGTTTGGTTTCTTAGTTAATGGAGCCAGACTTAGCTGCGGCCACCGAACTCTGGGTACGCTTCCATACCAAGCTCAGACATGTCGAGACCTTTGATCTCGTCTTCTTCGCTCACACGGATACCTGTGACTGCTTTCAGGATGAACCATACAACAGCTGAGACAACGAATGTGAAGACGCCGACAACTGCGATGGAATAAAGCTGAACACCAAGGCTCGCTGCGTCGTTTGTGAAGCAAACTGCGATTGTGCCCCAGATACCTGCGAAGAGGTGAACAGGGATCGCACCAACAACGTCATCGATCTTCAGTTTGTCCAAGAATGGAACCGCGAAGACTACGATTACGCCGCCGATTGCACCGATCAAAGTCGCCACACCAAGGGAAGGTGTCAAAGGCTCAGCTGTGATAGATACGAGACCAGCCAATGCGCCGTTCAGAACCATTGTAAGGTCAGGCTTTTTGTACAGAACCTGTGTCAGGATCATCGCTGTCAAAGCACCACCAGCAGCAGCTGCGTTTGTGTTTGAGAAGATGCGGGAGATGTCAGCAACGTTTGCAGCTGTGTCCATGTAAAGCTGGGAGCCACCGTTGAAGCCAAACCAACCGAGCCACAGGATGAACGTACCAAGCGTTGCAAGTGTCAGGTTGGAACCCGGCATTGGAACAGTGCGGCCATCTTTGTATTTACCAATACGTGGTCCAAGGATCAGCGCGCCTGCAAGAGCGGCCCAGCCACCAACAGAGTGAACAACTGTGGAACCCGCGAAATCTTGGAAGCCCATGCCGTCAAGGAAACCACCGCCCCATTTCCAGCTTGCTTGGATTGGGTAGATCAGACCAACGAGGATGATCGTGAAGATCAGGAAAGGCCAAAGTTTGATGCGCTCAGCAAGAGCACCAGAAACGATAGACGCAGTCGCCGCACAGAACATCAACTGGAAGAAGAAGTCAGAACCGACAGATGCATACGTTAGGTCAGGCTCTGCGCCTTCAAGACCAACTGGCTCAAGCGCTGTAGTGCTGAATGCGCCGAGAATGCCGTCGATGGACCAGCCGTCGCCAGGGTACATCAGGTTGTAACCGATCAAGTAGTAGATGATCGTCGCGATTGAAAAGAGACCCATGTTTTTGGTCAACTGCATCGTAACGTTTTTGCCGCGAACGAGGCCCGCTTCCAACATTGCAAAACCAGCTGCCATGAAGAAGACCAAGAAGCCCGCTACAAGGAACATGAAGGTTGTAAAGATAAAGCCAATGTCTGCGTTTGTAGGCGTTGTATCCGCCTCCTGCGCCAGTCCAAGGCTTGGGAGCAAAAGAACAGCAGCGCTGGCTCCAAGTAATTTAGTGTAAGTCATTTCCGTTTCCTTCAAATCGCGCGAATTAGATCGCGTCGCCATTTGTCTCGCCTGTCCGAACACGTACCGCTTGGGCCACGTCCAGAACGAAGATTTTGCCGTCACCGATCTTGCCCGTGCGCGCAGTGTTAGTGATGGTTTCAACCGCTTGGTCAGCCATCGCAGCGCTCACAACGAGCTCAAGCTTCACTTTCGGTACAAAGTTCACAGCGTATTCCGCGCCGCGGTAAATCTCTGTGTGACCCGATTGTGCGCCGAACCCTTTGACTTCCGTCACCATCATTCCGCGAACGCCAATTTCTGTCAGGGCTTCTCGGACTTCCTCTAATTTGAACGGTTTAATCGTCGCTATTATGAGTTTCACCTGATGTGCCTTTCTTAAGAACGAGGGGGGAGGCCCTCTGATTGCAGTTGCAGCAAAGCCCCACACCTGCGAAGTTGAAAAGAGAAGCAGGCATATCTGGTACGAGTTTACGAAGTGGTGTGATTGAAATTTAAGCAGGTGACTTAAGGTGTCTATTTTTTGTGCATATTTGCGCTTCCACCTCTTTTTCAAACACTCAACAACTCAGTAAAATCGCGTTAGAGTACATAAAAATAAGTTCCGAGCAGGTTCCAAAATGGTTCAGAAAAAAGGCAACACCCCAAAGCTTGTCGCCGACAAGCGCTATGGAAGTGCTAAGAAAACATCAAACAAACCAAAAAAGGTGCGTAAAAAACGTGCAGCGCGCAAATTGCCGCGTGGACCTATTGGATGGATTTTGGCGCTTATTCGCTGG
>NZ_JBDWVM010000038.1:0-13432 GCF_039984035.1 Planktotalea sp.
ATCGCCGATTGTCAGGATGTTGTCGCCGATCATGCCGCCCGGAAGAACGAAACGATCCCACGCGCCTGTGTCGATAGAGCCTTCGATGATGCCACGACCACCTTGGTCAAGGTAGCCCGCAACAACCAAGATGTCGCCGCCCGCAGATGCGAGTGTGCCAACTTCGGAGGAGTAGTCCGCTTTGCCATCTTCGTGGCTGATGTTGACTGTGATTTCGCCGCCAGCCGCTTCGAATGCGGAAACGAATGCGTCAGCCAAACCTTTGCCGTAGTCGTTGTTTGTATATGTCAGAGCGACAGATTTAATGCCTTCTTCCATAAGAATGTCAGTCATAACCTGACCTTCACGCGCATCAGATGGCGCCGTGCGGAAGAACAAACCATCGTCTTCAGCTGTGGACAACGCAGGGGATGTCGCGGACGGGGATACCATCACGATACCGTTTGCACGTGCCACGTTCTGAAGAACCGCGCCTGTTACACCAGAGCAGTCCGCGCCAACGATTGCGTTCACTTTGTCCGCTGTCACAAGACGCTCAGCCGCAGCTGTTGCCGCTGCAGAATCGATACACGTGGAATCAGCACGAACAGATGTCACAGTTGAGCCGTCCAGCAGCAGACCTGAGTCGGTGACTTCTTTCATTGCCAGCTCTGCACCAGCCGCCATTGGGCCTGTCAGTGATTCAATTGGGCCAGTAAAGCCGTAGATAACGCCAAGTTTGATGTCTTCTGCGAATGCTGCAGAGCACATAAGCGCGGAGACGGCTGTCGCTGTCATTAGTTTTTTCATTGTTTTCCCTCCCTAGGAAATTTCTTGATGCCATCACCATGCATACTCTTTGAGGGCTGGCAAGCGTTCTAGCGTAAACTGCTCTTCAGGATTGCAAAACAATGTGTTGCCGCGCACTCTTGCCCAAGAATGCACTGTTTTGGAAAGCCATAGATATGAGCGAAAGAATAGCCATCGTAACGGGCGCAGCTGGCGGCATGGGACAGGCCTTTGTCCGCGCCCTAATGGCTGATGGGGTTACAGTCGCTGGTCTTGACATCGACCAGAGCGGTTTGACAGAGCTCGCAAATACGCTTGGCGAGCGTTTTTTCCCTGTGCCTGTCGATCTCACGGACGCAGATGCAGTGAAAGACGCATTCGACCTTGTATCAGAGCAGCTCGGTGGCGTGGACATATTGGTGAACAACGCGGGCACCTGCTTTATGTCTGAATTCCCTGATATCCCTCAGGACGAATTCGAACGCCAAATGACGCTCAACTTCTCAACAGCCTTTTATTGCTGTCAAAACGCGGTCCCACTTATGCTGGAACGCGAAGGTGTGAAGAAGATCATCAATATCTCCTCCAACGGCGCTTATAACTTCGATGTCTTCGATCCGCCCCCTTACCGCGCGAGTAAAGCTGCGTTGGATTCGCTGACCAAGGATTTGGCCCGCCGATATGCCCGTGACAAGATTTGTGTAAACTCAATCGCCCCAGCGATGACAGAAACCCCTTTGTTCGGCGTTCTGAGTGATGACGTCTTGGCCAAAGCAATCGCGCAAATGCCGCATGGGCATGCGATGCAGCCTGAACAAATCGCTGGTTGGGTATCCTTCCTCGCGGGGCCGATGGGCGACGTGTCGAGCGGGAATGTCTTTATCCTGAACCAAGGGCGCGACGTGCGTTAAGTGAAGCACTCTGGCGTTTTGCGCAGGGTCGTCCATTGCTCAGGACAATGGCCATAAATTATCTGCGCACCGACGTCCTTCGCAATTTGCATAAGGCGCGCGCCGCTCGCGATTGCTTTGACCTCATCCCATGATCCTTCGAATTTCTCTTCGATTTCCGCGGGCCGCGAAATTGCATCGCTGACCAATAGCATCGGGCCACTTTCCTTTAGATTGATCAGCAAAGCCAATTGTCCCGGCGCATGGCCTGGCACCAAAAGCACCTTGATGTTTGGTCCAAGATCGAAATCCTGATCCACTAAAAGATAGTCTCGGTCCGGCCAATCCATGGGTTGCGCACCGCCCCAATAGAGCGGCTTGGGCAAATCGCGTTCTGCTTTTGAAATCAAAATCGGCGCATTTGGGAAATCTGCAAGGCCGCCCACATGATCGATATGCGTATGCGTGATCAACAACAGATCGATGTCGCCTATCTCTATGCCCGTAAGCGCCAACTGCGCCTTGGGCATTGTATCATGGGACATGTTGAGCACTTTACCAAAGGCGCCAAGCTTATCTTCCGCGCTCGCCGCGTCAGTGTCATCCGCATATTTTGCAGGAAACCCTGTATCGACGAGAATGCGTTCACCTGCGTCCGTCACAATGAGAAATCCGCAAATTCCGATGATGCGCCCATTCGCGTGGACCTGAAACAGGCCAAAATCGAGCACATGCAGCTCGATAGCACGCCCCTTGATGAAACCTGTTGGAACCACGATGCTCTCTCCCAAGATAGGATCAACTTGCTCAGGGGCCGAAATGAAAGTCAAGATTCATACACTGTTCGAATATCTGCTGGAAACGACAGAAGCCGAACCAGAGGCCTTTCTAGGTTTTTCACTTTCGCAATCGCCTGTTCTTGGGGATTTCATAGATGCACTTGATCCAGCGCTTTCGTTGGATTGGAACGGACGTTCGTTCCGCGGTGTGTCTGAGCTGCGCGCACATGTGTTGCGCCAAGCTGGGCTTGAAACGCAATGTTCACTTGATGATGTGTTGATCACCGCCGGCGCGGCAGAGGCCAACTACCTCGCACTGCGACAACTGCTAGAGCAAGGGGATGAAATCATTGTTGAAAAACCCGGCTGGCCGCAGGCGGAAGTCATCGCAAAGGCCGAAGGCGCTGTCATCAAGACAGTCAACCGCGATGAAAACAACGCATGGCAGTTGCCTCTGGATCAGCTCAAAGAGGCTGTCACCCCTAAGACCAAAGTCATATTCTTGACCAATCCAAACAACCCGACAGGACGCCTATTTACGACGGCTGAGCTGCTCGAAATCGTAGACATTGCGCGCTCTGTCGGTGCTTGGTTGATCGTTGATGAGGTCTATGCGGGTTTGGAATGGAACGCAGAACGCGCGCCCTCTATTGCTGGGCTCTACGAGCGCGGCATCACGACAGGCAGTGTGTCCAAGGCGCTTGGCCTTCAGGGCCTGCGTACAGGTTGGATGATCTGCCCTGATCCTGATCTCATCATGGACGCCGTGATCTTGCGCGAAAATTCTAGCGAAATCATGAATATCTTGGGCGAAACGATTGCGGAAATCGCGTTACGCCCAGAACGTTACGCGCCCGCTCTCAGGGTCGCTCGAGCAGAGGGGCGCGCCAATCTTGAAATGCTTGATCATTTTATCGCAGACCAACCGCTCCTGAGCTGGACACCGCCGGACGCAGGGCTCATTGGCTTGGCGCAATTGGCGGATGCATTAGACGGCGACCACCTAGCCAAATCCATGTTAGCCCCCCCTTACCGCACCTTTCTTTTACCAGGGTCTGCATATGACCTTCAGCACCATATTCGCGTCGGTGTCGGCGGCGGGAACGCTGCAAAACTCCCGCTTGCACTCACGCGATTGGCTCGTTTTCTCAGCACGTGCGAGCAAAGCAGCTAAAACGTCAGTCTTAAATTCAATACGCATATGTAGGATTCTTTTTCGCAGCGACACCTATATTAAGTGTTTGATACAACTGCACCAGTTTACGAAAATTCAGGAAAGAGTCTGTAAGTTACGTTGACTCTTGGCCCTACAGCGAAGAGTTTACGGCTAACGCTACCGAAGGTTCTTTCTATGACTCGTTTTTTCATCCTATGCGCCCTTCTCGCTAGCTTGGCGGCCTGTAATGGCACCAACCCGTTTGATGAAGAAGAGGCAACAACCGAAGAAACGACCGACGCAGATGTCGATGAAACGACCGTACCTGACGAAGATGTCACAACTGACAGCGGCGATCCGATTTCTTCTGACCGCACCACATTGCCCGGCACTGCAAATCCTTCGGCGGATGATTCCCTTTTCAGGCGCGAAGCCACGTCTGAAGACAATGGCAATGGTTACGCTGAATCAGTGAGTTACGACGGCGCTACAGATACCTTCAGCGTCGACAACCTCGCCTTTGACGGTGAAGATCCCTACACTGTTGTGCGCGACACTAACGGAGATCGTTTCGGCGTTGGTCCCTTTAGTGTTTTCGAGGCGCCCGCGACTGCTGTCGATGGTCTCACGTCAGGAGACATCACACAGCTAAACTATCGCGCGCTTTACGGCGTTTCCCCAGACGGAAATAGTTCACTTGCGATTGTGCGCACAGGAGCCTTTATCGAATACGGCTTTGGCGGTTTTGTGTATCAGCGCGAAGGTGGCGTTACGCTGCCGACCTCCGGTCAAGCGCTCTACACGGGTGAAGACAACTATGGCGGACTGCGCGATTTCGACGGCCAAGGTGGCTTGGAATACGTAAACGGCGACATCGAAGTCCGCATCGATTTCGACGACTTCAACGAAGGGTCTGGCGTCATTGGCGTCGTGAGCAACCGCCGCGTTTTCGATCTGAATGGTGTTGACGTGACCAATGATATTTTGACGGCATTTGGTGCAGGAACGACTGAACTGCCAATCTTGCGCTTTATTATCGAACCCGGAGTGATCGACAGCAACGGTGAAATTATCGGCACCGTTCAATCTACGAATCCAGCAGATGGCGACGCGTTTGAAGAAGGCAACTATTACGCTGTTCTTTCCGGTGACAATGCGACCACCATCACTGGAATTATCGTGTCGACTGCTGATGACCCGCGCTTTGCCGACGTAACTGTTCGGGAAACAGGTGGCTTCTTCGCTGTTCGTGAGTAAGATTACCCTTTAGCGTTTGTTCTAATTTTTGGAGTTCGCGAATGTTGCGGTTTTCTTTTTCCTTGGTTGTTTTCACATTCGTAGCTTCGATATTTTTGTCAGCTTCAGAAGGAAGTGCGCAATCTCAGCGCGCAGACGTCTCTCCGGCCGAAATGCGTCAAATCGCAGCGAGCGCGATTGTTAACGGTGATCCACGGCTTGGTTACCAGCTCGCCACTGCGCTGCTTAAGCGCGATCCAAATGATACCGAAGCCCTGATCATTCGCGCCCGCGCCGCCCGTGATCTTGGCCGTTTACCCGAAGCGGTCGCAACCGCGCGCCGTGCTTGGGGCAACGCAGACACCTCATCCGAGCGGTTTGGCGCGTCAATGGTCATGGCGCAAGCGCTCTCAACATCCGGTGCTCGAACGCGCGCACAACTTTGGCTGCGCCGCGCGGCCCAAAACGCGCCGAGTGACGAATTCAAGAATATTGCCGTGCGCGATTTTCGCTATGTTCAACGTGTTAACCCTTGGGCGACTGAGTTCAGCTTTTCCGCAGCGCCCAATTCAAACATCAACAACGGCAGTAAATACAGCACGACCCAATTGTTCGATCTGCCGTTTGAATTCCAACTGAGCGGCGCAGCTCAAGCGCTGTCCGGTTTTGAATATTCGCTTGGCGTTGCAACACGTTATCGCCTCGCAGAAAGCAACCGCTCTCAGAATGATCTTATTTTTCAACTAGACCATCGTACATACACTCTAAGCGACGAAGCCAAACAACTTGCGCCGAATGTTGAAGGGGCCGATTTCGAATATTCAACGGCTGGCCTGTCTTATATCAGACGCGGCTTTACAGGGTCCGGCGACAATAAGCCGTATCAATTCGAATTTTCTGCGGGTCGTACATGGTATGGGCGCTCCCCGTTCATGCAATATGCGCGCGTTGGCATCACTCAGAACTTTGTTACCGCACCTGGGCAACTCGTCTTCCTTGGTCTTAACCGCGAATACCAACAATCGATGTCGAACAGAGCAGACGTAGACAGTTGGACAATTCGTACCGGGATGCGCGTAAGTTTGGCCAACCGCGATCGCCTTACGCTCAGCTTGAGCGCGAAAAAGAGTAATTCTGTCGATGCGAACCTAGACTATAATCAGGTTCGTCTGAGCGCTCGCTACTCTGTTTCAAAGCCAATTGCTGGCGTGTCAGTGAATTTTGGTGTCTCGCTCAGTCAGAAAATTCACGACGTCTCGAACTTCACGCGTTTCGGGCGTCAGGATCAAACGGTATCTCTGGACGTAACGGGCGTTTTCAAACAAATCGAATATTTCGGCTTTTCCCCATCGGTGACCGTCAGCGCGCGCAAGACTCAATCCAACGTCGGCCTGTATGAAAGCCAAGGCA
The DNA here is from genome assembly GCF_039984035.1 of Planktotalea sp. Lineage (GTDB taxonomy): Bacteria > Pseudomonadota > Alphaproteobacteria > Rhodobacterales > Rhodobacteraceae > Planktotalea. Next base: position 6,240 of record NZ_JBDWVM010000038.1, read on the forward strand.
TTGGGCTGCGCATGGGCATACAATCGTCGTTCTAAAACAACTTTCTTCTTTCACGCGTTAACCACTCGACACCACCCGTTTGACCGCTACTCTTTGCAGTGATTCAACTGGAGGCCAGCATGTCAATAAAATACCTACATACCATGGTTCGTGTGAAAGACTTGGAAGCGTCAATCGCTTTCTTCGAATTGCTCGGTCTAAAAGAAACACGGCGCATAGACGTCGAGCAAGGGCGCTTTACCCTTTTATTTATGGCGCCGCCAGATCAACCGGAGTGCCCTGTTGAGCTGACATATAATTGGGATGGCGATGATGAATTGCCCTCAGATAGTCGCCACTTTGGTCATTTGGCCTATGAGGTCGATGACATTTACGCCACCTGCCAACACCTGATCGACAATGGCGTCACGATGAACCGCCCGCCACGTGATGGGCGCATGGCCTTTGTCCGCTCCCCAGACAATGTATCAATCGAGTTGTTGCAAAAAGATGGGGCGCAGGAACCTGCAGAGCCATGGATTAGCATGGAAAACATCGGCCACTGGTGATCTCACACAGTGCCCTCTTCGGCGCAGTCGGCTTAAGCCTGAGCTGCGCCGGAGCCGCAGAGGCGGCTTGTCGAATAGCTTTGTTGCTTGCGGTGGATGTATCGTCTTCTGTCTCTGACGCTGAATACACGCTGCAACAAAAAGGCCTCGCGCGTGCGCTGATTTCCGAAGATGTCATGCACGCAATTCTTGAGACACAAGCCGGTCATGTAGCTTTCTCAATGTTTGAGTGGAGCGGACGGTATCAACAGAACATCGTTGTCGATTGGACCATCTTTGACAGCCAAGAGGATGTTTTTGCGGTTGCGCAACAAATCGCTAATAGCAAACGTCAATATTTCGAGTTCCCCACGGCTATGGGGTTTTCTTTGGGCTATGGCGCAGGGCTTCTCAAACAGGCCCCACCCTGTGACCGCCGCGTGATGGATGTATCCGGTGACGGGATCAACAATGACGGATTTGGCCCTCAAACAGCCTATCGTCACTTCCCCTTTCAAGATGTCACCGTAAATGGCCTTGTCATTAGTGAAAGTGATCCCAATGTTCAGCTCTTTTATCAAACTGAAGTTCTGAAAGGGCGACAAGCCTTCCTCGAAATCGCAAACGGGTTTGAAGATTTCGAACGCGCTATGACACGAAAGCTCACACGAGAATTGGAAGGGCTTATCCTGTCCAGCATCGACAGATAAACCCAATCCAGTCCTTTAAATGCGCGCTAGTAGATGTAACGAATTTGATCGGTCCAATATCGTTCCATCCGCTTGAGCGCACCGGTGATTTCAATCAAACCTTCTGGCCCAAGCACGCCTTTACCCTGTAGCCCATCCGCGTGCCGTTCAAAAAGATCAGAAACCACATCGCGAATTTCCCGACCACTTGCCGTGAGCTTGACCCGAACAGAGCGGCGATCAATCTCGCAGCGTTGATGATGCATGTAGCCCATATCGACCAGTTTTTTCAGGTTATAACTAACGTTTGACCCCTGATAATAGCCACGCGACTTTAGCTCGCCTGCCGTCACCTCATTGTCGCCAATGTTGAATAACAGCAACGCTTGCACCGCGTTGATTTCGAGCACGTTCACACGCTCGAATTCATCCTTGATCACGTCCAACAAAAGCCGGTGCAATCGCTCCACAAGCGCAAGCGCTTCCAGATACCCCGTGATGAACCCTTTTTCCGCACCCGACCTTGTGTCGGACTGCATTACGCTATGAATACTCATTCTTGTCTCCGCCTAACTGCTCACGGAAACAATGAAACAAATTTGCAAATATTCAGTTAAGTCTCAAAAACCTCTATTATTGAAAGGTTTGAGATATCTCAGCGAGCAAATCTTGAAATTCAGCGGGGGGAGTCGTCTGCCCGGTCACCCAAGAATACAGGTCCTGATCGTTCTCCTGAAGCAGCGCGTCATAGAGCGTGATCTTGCTCTCGCTCATGCCCGCAAGCTCTGAATCTGCATAGGCCGACAGAATGATATCCATCTCCTTAATGCCGCGCCGCATTGAGCGCATCTTGAGACGTTTGATCCGGTTTTCAGCTGTTTCAGTCATTCTTTTTCTTTCAGTGCCGTGCGCAGGCGTTTTTCCAAACGGGCCAGTTGGTCTGCGGATTGGCTGATAGTGACACGCAAATCGCGCATGTCTCGGAAGATCGCAGCCAAATCTTGATCAACTGCGCCCTCTGCCTCGGCTGGTGCGTCCAGACCTTCGCCCTCACCGTTCAGCAACCACATCATTGAGACATTCAAAATGCCTGCCATCATAGACAGTCGGTTGGCGCGTGGTTCGGACAGATCCTGTTCCCAGCCGCGCAATGTGCTGGCTTTCACCCCAAGGCGGCGTGCCATTTGGGCTTGGGTCATGTTTTCCTGCTCACGCGCAGCTGCCAGGCGATCACCGAAGGTGGCAGCGTCGGGGCCATACCATTCCTCGGCGGGCATATCATCCGTCGTCATCGGCTTGGCATTAAGAGCATCGATATCGTCCATTTAGCTATCTCCGGCTTTGCGGGTGCAGAACGCTTGATTGCGCTTCCCGACCATCCTAAGAGGGTCAAGGTCCTTTTACAATTCGGAGCTTCCCATGACCTTCCTTTCTGCGACACTCTCACGCGTCAAGCCGTCCCCGACGATCGCTGTCACGACGAAGGCTCAGGAGCTCAAGGCCGCTGGCCGCGATGTGATTGGCCTTGGTGCGGGCGAGCCCGATTTCGACACGCCACAAAACATCAAGGACGCGGCAATTGCTGCGATCAATGAAGGCAAAACAAAATACACAGCACCCGATGGCATCATCGAGCTGAAGCAAGCAATCTGCGCCAAACTCTTGCGTGACAATGATCTGAGCTATGAGCCCTCACAGGTGTCTATCGCGACGGGCGGCAAGCAAATCCTTTACAATGCCTTGATGGCCACAATGAACCCGGGCGATGAGGTGTTGATCCCTGCCCCTTATTGGGTGAGCTATCCAGACATGGTTCTGCTCGCAGGCGGCGAGCCTAAATTTGTCGCGGCAACAGCCGAAGCAAATTACAAGTTGAGCGCCGAGCAGCTAGAAGCGGCAATCACGCCAAAAACCAAGTGGTTCATTTTCAACTCGCCCTCCAACCCGACAGGTGCTGGATACACGCGTGATGAGCTCAAAGAACTGACGGATGTTCTGATGCGCCACCCACATGTGTGGGTCATGACAGACGACATGTATGAGCATTTGAACTACGATGATTTCGAATTCGCCACGCCTGCGCAGGTTGAGCCTGGCCTTTATGATCGCACATTGACCTGCAATGGCGTGTCCAAAGCCTATGCGATGACAGGCTGGCGCATTGGATATGCGGCGGGCCCAAAGGAATTGATCGGCGCGATGCGCAAGATTCAATCGCAAAGCACGTCAAACCCTTGCTCCATCAGCCAATGGGCCGCGGTAGAGGCCTTGAATGGCCCTCAAGATTATTTGGTTGAGAACAACAAAATGTTTGTGCGTCGCCGTAATCTGGTCGTCGAGATGCTCAGCGCGATCGACGGGGTGACCTGCCCCGTGCCAGAAGGTGCATTCTACGTGTACCCGTCAATCGACGGTCTGATCGGCAAAAAGACCGAAGATGGTACAGTAATTGAAAACGATGAAGTCTTTGCAACTAAGCTTCTGGAAGAAACGGGCGTTGCTGTCGTCTTCGGGGCCGCATTTGGGCTGTCGCCTAACTTCCGTGTGAGCTACGCTACCTCAGATGAGGCACTGACAGAGGCTTGCAGTCGTATCCAAACCTTCTGTGCGTCGTTAGTGAGTTAAACGTTGCAATTAAGGTAGGTCTTAGATGTCTGGTCAACTTCCCGAATTCTATTTTCGTGTCCGTGAAAATGGAGCGCTCGTGTTTCGTGTCGATACGGAAAACCGCCAGCGCAGGATCGAGATGGATCAGATCGCCGCGATCAACATCAAGAACGGTGAAATCAAACCTCAAGGCAACCGCGATTTGAGCGAGGACGAAATAAAGGCCATCCAAGATTGGATGGCCGAGCGTTCCGAGCTTTTGGCACAGCGCGATATCGACGATATTCATCGCGCTGTCGACTACCTTAATTTGACGACCCAATGGGCCCAGTCAAAAGCAAGTGCAGAGCAGCTCGACGATGTGACGGATGATTTGTTGCTGGCGATGCACGATCTACGATCTGTGTTAGTGCGCAAAAAAGCTGATCGTTTGATGAAAGCGAACAGCTAGGTCAAGCGCTAGCCATTTGCGCCGTTAGTTTCACAAACCGACGTCCCATGAGCAGGGCTGCAAAAGCCAGGCCAATCGCCAAACCTACCCAAATCCCAGCTCCGCCAAAATCAAAGATAAATCCTAAAACATAGCTGCAAGGTACACCGATCACCCAGTAGCTAAAGACCGCGATTTGCATGGGAACGCGCGTGTCTTGCAAACCGCGCAGCAACCCCAGTGCCATGACCTGACCCGCATCGACCAACTGGAATATCCCAGCGACGAACAGCAATATGACACCTGCCTGCACGATCACCCCGCGATTGGGTTCCTCGGGATCAAGGAACCAACCAATCAACACTTCCGGGATTAGTACAAAGGCTGCAATCGTCAGGATTGCGAAGACCAAAGACATCAGCGAAATCACCTTGGCCCCGCGCTTCAAATGGGCGACATCTTTGCGGCCCATTGCATTGCCCGCGCGCACGGTTGCAGCGTTCGCCAAGCCTAGATGGATCATGAAGGTCGCGGCCGTAAGGTTTAAGGCGATACCATGTGCAGCAAGCTGGATTTCCCCCAGCCAGCCCATCATCAAAGCGGACGCCGCAAAAAGCCCCGTTTCTGCGAGCATCGTGAACCCAATCGGCACACCGAGTCGCGCCACAAGGAAAAAGGCGTCCCAATCAGGTCGCCATACGCGCGCGAAAATCTGCTGTTCTGGCAAAGCGCGCAATACGTAACCCGCGATCACCACAAAGCTCAAAATTTGCACAAACAAAGACGCGATGGCCGAGCCTTGCAATCCCAGCTCTGGCGCGCCCCAATTTCCGAAAATCAGAGCGTAGTTCAAAAGGGCATTTGTACCTGCCGCGATCAACGTCACCCACAAAACAACCTGCGTTCGTTCAATCGCGGCCAAGTAGGATTTCAATACCATGACGCCAAGCGCCGGCACGATGCCCCACCCCGCGATCCGCAAGTAAGATTGCACATCTGATGCGACCTGTGTGCTTTGACCGAGCAACAGCAGAATAGCTTCGCTAAAGAAAAAGCCCGGCATAATGACCACAGCAAAGACGAAAGACAGCCAAAGCCCCATACGCGTCGTACGGCGCATTTGCAGCTCGTCACTTTCCGCGTATTGGCTCGCAACCAAAGGCATAACCGCCTGCGCAAAACCTGAGCCAAAGATGAACAAAACAAAGAAAAACATGCTCGCCAACGTGACCGCAGCCAAGGCATCAACGGAGTACCATCCAAGCATCAGCGCATCGGTCATGCCGATCGCAAACTGTGCCAGATGGCCACCAACAAGCGGCAACCCAAGCGTCAGGATGGCGCGCACGTGTTGTCGGTGGGGGATGTTCGAAACTGAATCTTGCTGTGTCATTCAGCACTCTTGTCGAATGCGGTATGGCGGGGCAAGACTTTCCTTGTGCGGCCCGCTCGACTTTGTGGAAAAATAACGATTTGATGGACCTGTGTTTTCGAACAGGGTGTCTGATGGCTCAAACATTTACAGATCTTATTCCAACCGCACGTGCGTTTTTTGGTGAACTTTCGCAAAACAATACGCGCGAGTGGTTCAAGGAAAACAAATCACGTTACGACAACGGGCTCAAAGCCTCTGCCCTTGAATTGCTGGACAGCATCGCGCCCAAACTGTCTGATCTGCTTGAACAACCTGTGAATACCAAGCTATTTAGAGCCCATCGCGACGTGCGTTTTTCCAAAGACAAAACGCCCTATTCCTTGCATCTACATATGCTCTGGGCGCCGCAAGGAAATGGTACACAACCCGTGTATTTCTTTGGCATTGCAGAGGACTACGTGACTGCAGGCGCTGGCATCATGGGGTTTGACAAAACGCAACAAGCCGACTGGCGCGCTTGGGTCAGCGAACGTGAGGGCGCGGCTTTTCAAAACAAGATCGACGCGCTCACCTCTCAAGGCGCAAGCCTCAGAGAGCCAGAGTTGAAGCGCGTGCCAAGCCCCTTTGATAAAGACCACCCACAAGCAGATTTATTGCGGCGCAAATCCTTTACGATTTGGAATGAAATTGGCGCAGATGCTAAAAAGGACCTCCCAAAGACGCTCTTTGAGGCGTTCAAGAGTTTTGACGGCCCTATGGAGGATTTGCGCAGTTTTCTGTAAATTTCAGAGAGTGTTAGCGCCAACTTACCCCCGAATTCCGGAAAATTAGCGCGCGTATACTTTGCAAAAATATCGACGTTTTGCCGTGGCGTCGTTGTTGATCCGTTACGAACTTGCGTCATGCTCCCCCAGATAACAAAACTGGGAGTCCAACATGAAACAAGTGCTTACAGCAGCGGCCATGTCGCTGATGATTACCCCCGCTATGGCCGAAAACCGCATCGATACAATCCGACCTGACGCACCTGCATTGTCTGCCTACGGCGATCATGTTGTTGGCGTTCGCACATTTGAGCTCAGCAATCCCGGTCAGATCGACATCGTCAACACGACGGCCGACAACGCCCCGACCTATGATCGTCCTCTGACGGTCGAAGTCTGGTATCCGGCAGCGGCAGGCACGGAAGCTGGCGGCACATATGAGGGCGTCAATCTACGCGCGGCGTCCATTCAGGTCGAACTCGAAGGTCAAGCAGTACGCGATGCGGCCCCCGCGGCCGAGGGAAGCTTCCCGCTTATCGTGATTTCGCACGGCTACCCAGGCAACCGTCATTTGATGGCGCATCTGGGTGAAAACCTTGCCTCCAAGGGCTACGTCACAGTCGCAATTGATCACACAGACAGCACCTATGCAGATCAGAACGCATTCGGTTCTACGCTGCTGAACCGTCCCCTCGATCAGGACTTTGTTGTTGAGACCTTCGGTGATTTCGCTGGCACCTCTCCTGAACTCGCTGCGATCATCGATGGCGATACCGTCGGTGTCATCGGCTATTCCATGGG
>NZ_JBDWVM010000039.1:0-2299 GCF_039984035.1 Planktotalea sp.
CGTTGTCACCGAATGCAGGCCCGCGTTCATCGCCAGCTTGCGAACCTCACGTGGCCAAAGAATAACCGCGTTCTCATCAATTGGGCATGTTCGCACGATGTATTGGGTAAGAGGGTTCAGTGGATTATGTTCGATTACGACACACAGGCCTCCAGGGCGCAGAACCCGGGCCATCTCTTGCATGAAGTTTCTTCGCTGTTCAGGAAGGACATGATGCATAACGCAGATCGTGAAGGCGACATCAAAGCTGCGGTCGTCATACGGGAGCCGATGTCCGTTGTAGGCGTCGAAAAGAACATTTGGGTTCATTTTACGGGCCTCGTCAATCACATCGGCGGCATTGTCGACGCCCCGCAGACGAAGGCTCGGACGTGCTTCCAGAAGATAGGGGTGCACCAATCCATGACCGCAACCGATGTCGAGGATATCCAGCGGCCCATCAGGCATATGCTCTGCTAAGAGTGGGATGATGAGATCTGCTTTTGCTTTGGTAAAGAACGCAAGTGGTTTGCCGCTAAAGCGAATGGCGTCCTCGATGTCCTCGGCATAGGTGTCCCGAAATTGATCGAATTCGCTCATGATAGTTCGCTTTCCGTCTCAATTTGTTCTGAGGCGCTTGTCTTGGGTGCGGCTTTTATCGAATGCTCGGAAACTCCCGACGGAAAATTGGCCGTTTGTTCTATAATCGTCATCGGGCGCTTTTGCATTTGAAGGTAAAGTCGCCCAACATATTCGCCGATCACGCCAAGAAAGATTGCATTCAACCCGATTCCGAACAGGGTAAGAACGACCAGCGTGGAAAATCCTGATGGCCACTCGGACCCAAAGAATATACCGCCAATCAGATAACCCCCAGTTAGCAACACAGTGGCAACTGCGATCAACAGCCCGACGAAAGACGCGATCCGGAGTGGTAAAATCGAATGCGCCAACACACCTTCGGCAGCCAATCCGAACAGTCGACGTAGCGGGTATTTGCTCTCGCCGTGTTGACGGGCCTTTCGATCAAAGGGCACCCCAATCTGTCGCCGGGCCAATGACGAGGTCAATCCACGCGTATAGGGTTGCACGTCATCGATCCAGCGGAGCTGATCAAGAATTGATCGGTCGATGAGGCGGAAATCCCCGCCCCCGACGAGCATACTGTCACCTGCTAGCTTATTCATCAGGTGATAAAAGGCATTGCGCATGGTTTGAAGTACTTTGGGTTCATCGCGGTTGCGGCGAACACCGACTACTGCATCGTGGCCGTCTTCCCAATGCTGTAGGAATTCAACAAAAAGGTCAGGGGGATCCTGAAGATCGCAATCAATCTGTATTGCGGCATCTCCCGACGCGAGCCGATAGCCCGTCATGACTGATTTGTGGAAGCCAAAGTTGCGGGCAAACCGTGCGACGCGCACTCTTGGATCTTTCTCCGCGATCTGGGAAAGGCGGCCAAAGGTGTCGTCGGTGCTGTGATTGTCAGTGAAGATTAGCTCATGATCATAGTCAGGAACCGCATTCTCAAAAACCCGCGAGACCTCAGCATGGAGATTTGCGACGTTGTCTTCTTCATTGAAAACCGGGCAAATAATTGAGATCAATGGGCGCCGTTTTTCGAGTACGGCATCTGCCCTCGTCGCACCATCCATTATGTGTCACCCATGTGGTTCAAAACCCTTCCCTCAAAACTAGAACATTCCAGCCAGCCTGTTGTCCATCAAAACGATAATCCGGCGACAAGGTCTTGCGAACCTTTGAGTAGAAGTCCGCCGGACCTGAGCCGCCGAATATGTCACCCGGCACGCTTGTGATGTCGTGAAACAGAATAACCGGTGGTTGCGTCGCGCGTATCCTTAAAAGCAGATCATCCAGTGCGGCCTGAGTATGCGCTTCCCAGAATGGGTCACGCACCGGCACCATCGGGTGAACGCCGGAGACCACAGGCATCGAAAAGGAAAAGGGCGTAAAATAGACAAGTTCATCGCGGGCTGGATGTGCGCGCAAGTAGCCGGCGAGACGTTCCAGATGTTCGGCCAAGGCGGGTTGCAACCAAACGCCTGATAGCTGCGACGCGCCCGCGCCTTGAACAGGCTGGTTTACCGCCCGCGCGACGACAGTTGTTGTAGAAGACCAAACACCGTCCGCCAAGAGCGCTGCAAGAAGTATTGCGGGCACTTGAAAAAACTGGAGCCGCGGACGCTTTCCTTTCCAAAGTAAGGCCAGTCGCCGTGGATCCCAGAGAACCGGTAGCAAAATCGTGTACAAATAGAGATGGCTCCAAAGGTTGAGCGTTTGCGGCCTGTTCACATAATAC
>NZ_JBDWVM010000040.1:0-3125 GCF_039984035.1 Planktotalea sp.
GTGATGAGCCTGCTATGGATGGGGCTCGCTACGTTTTTCATGGTGATCGAAAAATTACCGCAAATCGGACATTACGTCACAAAACCAATGGGGGCGGCTTTGATCGCTGCCGGAGCGCTCGTGTTGCTCTGGACCCCGCTATTCGGAGGATAAACCATGGCCGTAAAGAGAAGACCTGACGCGGATCGCTTGCCGATCAGCCAACGGATCGATAGCCGCATGAGCAACCCGAAACGTCGAACGGCAACGCCGACGGATTGGGCGATCAAGGGCGAATTGTTCCTGAACTGCTCGTGCGAATTGTTCTGCCCCTGCGTGGTCAGCCTTGGCGCGCATCCTCCCACGGAAGGGCACTGCAACGCATGGATGGCGATTGCGATTGATGAAGGCCACTATGAGGGCGAAGACCTCAGTGGTTTGAACGTGGGTCTCATGGTCGAAATCCCCGGCAAGATGGCCGAGGGCGGCTGGAAGGTCGCCGCTTATGTCGATGATCGTGCTTCTGGCAAAGCCTACAACGGCATCTTGCAAATCTTCAGCGGTGCGGCTGGCGGTACAACGGGCCTCTTCACGATGCTCGTCAGCGATATCGTCAATGCTGAGCGCGAGAAGGTCGAAATCGTGCGCGATGGCAAGAAGCGCGGGCTCTATATTGGCCGCAAAATCCAAGGCGAAATCGAGATGATTGAAGGCTCTAGCCCAGATCATCCTGTGATGATTTCCAACTCCAAATATTGGATGGGTCCAGACATCATCGCTGCGAAAGGCATCAAATCCAAAGTGCGTGACTTTGGCCGCATCTGGGACTTTGGCGGCAAATCCGCCGAGATTTGCCCGATCGATTGGAGCGGCGCAAAGAAATGATCACACCTGAATATTGCCAATTGATGGCGCGCTACAACCGCTGGCAAAACGAGGAACTTCGAAAGTCCTTGGAGACGCTTTCAGAAGCGGATCTGACTGCGGAGCGCGGCGCGTTTTTTGGATCGATATTCAAGACTGTGAACCATCTTTTGTGGGGCGACACACTGTGGATTTCGCGTTTCGACGGGGGGGATTGCCCCGTCGGAACTGATCTGACCAAAACAGATACCACAGTGATGTGCAAAGACCTGGCCGAATGGTCACTGGCGCGTTTTCAAACAGATGCGCGATTTGTGAACTGGGCCAAATCGGTGTCTCACATTGATCTATCGGGTGATCTGACGTGGTTTTCTGGATCGATCCAACGAGACGTCAGCAAGCCTAAAGGCGCCTGTATCGCGCATATGTTTAATCATCAAACCCATCATCGCGGCCAAGTTCACGCGATGCTCGGGGCGGCGGGAGCGCCGATGTATACCACTGACCTTCCATTTCTACCGGAGTAGCTGATTATGGCTCTGATCTCTCCTTCACGACGTTTGCGGCGTACACCTTTCTCTGAAGGGGTCGAAGCGGCAGGCGTCAAAGCCTATACGGTGTATAACCACATGCTTTTGCCGACCGTGTTCCGCTCGGTCGAGGAGGATTATCACCATCTGAAATCTGCCGTGCAGGTGTGGGATGTTGCGGTAGAGCGGCAAGTGGAGCTGCGCGGCCCCGATGCAGGGCGTTTGATGCAGATGCTGACACCGCGTGACCTGCGCGGGATGATGCCGGGGCAGTGCTACTATGTGCCAATCGTCGATGAAACGGGCGGGATGCTCAATGATCCTGTGGCGTTGAAACTGGCGGAAGATCGCTGGTGGATTTCCATCGCCGACAGCGATTTGTTGTTTTGGGTCAAGGGGATCGCTTACGGATATCGCCTTGATGTCTTGGTGGATGAACCAGATATTTCGCCTCTCGCTGTCCAAGGTCCGAAGTCCGATGAGTTGATGGCGCGGGTCTTTGGCGACGCCGTGCGCGATGTGAAATTCTTCCGCTTTGGTTGGTTCGACTTTAAGGGTCGCTCCATGGCGGTTGCGCGCTCTGGCTATTCCAAGCAGGGCGGTTTTGAGATTTATGTCGATGGCGCTGACATGGGTATGCCCTTATGGAATGCGCTGATGGAAGCGGGCAAAGATCTGGACGTGCATGCGGGGTGCCCCAATGGCATCGAGCGGATTGAAGGCGGTTTGCTGAGCTACGGCAACGATATGACCGACGAGAATACGCCGCATGAATGTGGGCTGGGCCGGTTCTGCAATACCTCAACGGCCATTGGTTGCGTCGGGCGCGATGCCCTGTTGCGGGTGTCGCAAGAAGGCCCCGTGCGGCAGGTGCGCGCGATTGAAATACATGGGGATGCGGTTCCCGGATGCGATCGGCTTTGGCCATTAATGGCGGGTGATCGGCAAGTGGGGCATGTGTCCTCAGCCGCTTATTCACCTGATTTTGTGACTAATGTTGGCGTTGGAATGGTGCGCATGACCCATTGGGACGAAGGGACTGAACTGGACGTTGTAACGCCCACAGGTGTGCAGCCAGTCACTGTTAAAGAGACGTTTTGGATTTAATCACTCGCGGGACGGGGGCCAGCCCCCGAACCCCCGAAGTTTACTTGGAAAGATGAAGGGAAGCCCATGTTTAATGCGCTCGTTGTTAATAAGAATGAAGACGGAAAGACCAGTGCTGCGGTAGAGCAGATCGATCTGGATGCATTGCCAGCCGGTGATGTGACGGTTGCGGTGGAATATTCCACGGTGAACTACAAAGATGGTCTGTGCATCGGTCCGGGCGGCGGTTTGGTACGCAATTATCCGCATGTTCCGGGCATCGATTTCGCGGGCACGGTCGAGGCATCAGATGATCCACGCTACAAGGCCGGCGACAAGGTCGTTTTGACAGGTTGGCGCGTTGGTGAGGCGCATTGGGGCGGCTATGCGCAAAAAGCGCGCGTGAAGGCGGATTGGCTGGTGCCACTGCCGAGCGGTTTGGACACGCGCCAAGCGATGGCTGTTGGAACAGCCGGTTTCACAGCGATGTTGTCTGTGATGGCGCTGGAAGATCATGGCATCAAAGACGGTCCTGTGCTGGTTACAGGTGCTGCAGGTGGTGTTGGCTCTGTCGCGACGGCCATTCTGGCCAATCTTGGTCATAAGGTGGCAGGCGTCACAGGTCGCCCTGAAACGGCGGACTATCTAACGGGCCTCGGTGCATCG
>NZ_JBDWVM010000041.1:0-6868 GCF_039984035.1 Planktotalea sp.
GATCAGGCCGAGCGCGTCAAACGCGTGTTGGAACTTGTCGAACTGGGCGGGTTCGAGAAGAAATTCCCATGGCAGCTCTCTGGCGGCATGCAGCAACGTGCCTCCATCGCACGCGCGCTCGCCTTTGATGCGGACATCTTGTTGATGGATGAACCCTTTGGCGCTTTGGACGAAATCGTGCGCGACCACCTCAATGAACAGCTTTTGCAGCTCTGGGATCGCACCCAGAAAACCATCGCTTTCGTGACCCACTCCATCCCAGAGGCGGTATATCTCAGCACCAAGATCGTCGTCATGTCGCCGCGCCCCGGGCGCATTTCCGATGTGATCGAAAGCACCCTGCCGCGCGAACGCCCGCTCGAAATTCGCGACAGCCCAGAATTTATCGAAATCGCCCACCGCGTGCGCGAAGGCCTCAGAGCAGGGCACAGCGATGACTGACCTCTCCATCAGAGAAGCGACACACGCTGATCTGCCTGCCATGGCAGAGATCGTCGTCGCGTGGGAGCAAAGCACGCCATGGATGAACCCAACTTATAGCGCTGAGCAGATCGCTGGTATGTTCGGAGAGGCCTTTGAGGATCGCATTTTGCTGGTCGCAGGCGCACCCGCGCAGGCCTATTTGGCCTTTGATCCCCAACGCAATCGCATTGGTGGTCTTTATAGCAGCGTAACAGGTGGCGGCGTTGGCAAAGCCTTGATGGACAAGATCAAAGAAGGGCGCGACTACCTTTGGCTCAACACCCATGAACCAAATCTTGCTGCGCAGAAATTCTATAAACGCGAAGGCTTTGTTGAGATTTCGAACGAGGGCGCAGAAACAACCAATGATGTGCCCGAACTGCGCATGGAGTGGCGCAGATGAAGAACCTTTTGCCCATTCTTACAGTTGTCGCGGCCATCATCGTGCTCTGGTACGGGGCTGCGGTCTGGCTCAATGCGCCATGGGCCTATGACAAGGCGCAGCGTGCTGATGTCACGCTCAGCACCAGCGAGCTTATCGCCGATACGTGGTCGCAAAAGAAGCCAAAACTCCCCGCGCCGCATCAGGTCACGCAAGAGATTTGGAAAACCACCGTTGAGAAGAAAATCACCTCGAAGCGCTCGCTCATCTATCATTCGTGGATCACCCTTAGCGCCACGCTTCTTGGCTTCGCGCTTGGCACGGTGCTCGGTATCGCGCTGGCCGTGGGCATCGTTTACAACCGCACGATGGATATGAGTGTCATGCCTTGGGTCATCACCTCGCAAACCATCCCGATCCTCGCGGTTGCGCCCATGATCATCGTGGTTCTAAACGCGGTTGGTATCCAAGGGCTGCTGCCCAAAGCGATCATTTCGATGTATTTGTCCTTCTTCCCTGTGGTCGTCGGCATGGTCAAGGGTCTGCGTAGTCCCGATCACATGCAGCTCGATCAAATGCGCACATGGCATGCGAGCGGCGCGCAAACCTTCTGGCGGCTGCGTCTGCCGTCCTCCATGCCCTACCTGTTCACCTCACTCAAAATCGCCATGGCCGCGGCCATCGTCGGCGCGATCGTGGGTGAGCTTCCAACAGGTGCAGTTGCCGGTCTCGGCGCACGTCTCCTCGCAGGTAGCTACTATGGCCAAACCATCCAAATCTGGAGCGCCTTGCTCGTCGCAGCCGCCCTCGCTGCAACGCTGGTAGCTATCATCGGGTTGATGCAACGCATCGTGCTCAAACGTATGGGGATGGCGCAATGATCTGGTTACTTGCAGGAGCAATCTTCTGGGCACTTGGGTGGTGGATCAATGTCCGTCTCGCAGCCCAGCCCAAATCGCGCATGACCTCGCTTCTCGTGCCCATCATCTTCGGTATAACATTGCTGATTATCTGGGAATGCGTTGTGCGTGGCCTTCAAATCCAACAGGTGCTGCTCCCAGCCCCTTCCGTCATTGCCGCTCGCTTTGCTGCGTCCACATCGATCCTCTGGCAGGATTGGGTACAAACCGTCGTGAAGGGGATGATGAGCGGCTATATCATCGGCTGTCTCGCCGCCTTCGCCATGGCGCTCGCAGTGGACCGCTTCAAATTCCTGCAACGCGGCTTGCTCCCCGTTGGCAACTTCGCTGCGGCGCTTCCGATCATCGGTATGGCGCCGATCCTTGTGATGTGGTTCGGGTTCGATTGGCAATCCAAAGCGGCGGTTGTGGTCGTGATGATCTTCTTCCCGATCCTCGTGAACACCGTGCAAGGCTTGCAAGCCAGCGATGCGATCCAACGCGATCTCATGCGCACCTATGCAGCGGGTTATTGGAAAACACTCTTCAAACTGCGCCTTCCCATGGCGCTGCCCTTTATCTTCAACGGGCTAAAAATCGCGACCACCTTGGCTCTCATCGGAGCCATCGTCGCGGAATTCTTCGGATCCCCCATTCGCGGAATGGGGTTTCGAATTTCGACAAGCGTCGGCCAATTGGCGCTTGATCTGGTCTGGGCCGAAATCGTCGTCGCGGCGATCACAGGCTCGGCTTTCTATGGCGGAATGTCATTACTAGAACGCAAATGGACGTTCTGGCACCCGTCACAACGCAGCTAATAATAACAAAGCAATCAACAAGGAGACTGAAAATGAAAACTCTTTCAACATGGGTCGGCGCCGCGGCGCTCGGCGCGATGTCCACCATGGCGCATGCCGCAGATGAACTCACGCTGCAACTCAAGTGGGTCACACAAGCGCAGTTCGGCGGTTACTACGTCGCGCTCGACAAAGGCTTTTACGCCGAAGAAGATCTCGACGTCACGATCAAACCGGGCGGTCCTGACATCGCGCCGACGCAAGTTCTTGCAGGTGGCGGCGCGGACGTAACCGTGGAATGGATGCCAGCGGCCCTCGCGGCGCGCGAAAAAGGTCTGCCGATGGTCAACATCGCTCAGCCCTTCAAATCCTCTGGTATGATGCTCACTTGCCGCAAAGATGCGGGCATCTCAGGCACAGATGATTTCGCTGGCAAAACGCTGGGCGTTTGGTTCTTCGGCAACGAATTCCCGTTCCTCAGCTGGATGAGCAAACTGGGCCTTTCCACAGAAGGCGGTGACGATGGCGTCACAGTTCTCAAGCAAGGTTTCAACGTCGATCCGCTGCTGCAAAAGCAAGCAGCTTGCGTGTCCACGATGACGTACAACGAATACTGGCAGGTGATCGATGCAGGCCTCACGCCTGACGATCTGATGGTGTTCAAATATGAGGACCAAGGCGTCGCGACGCTCGAAGATGGTCTTTATGTTCTAGAAGATTCCCTTGCTGATCCAGCGATGGAAGACAAACTCGTCCGCTTCGTGCGCGCGTCTATGAAGGGTTGGAAATACGCAGAAGAGAACCCAGACGAAGCAGCAGATATCGTTCTTGAGAACGACGCATCCGGCGCTCAAACAGAAGAGCATCAGCAACGCATGATGCGTGAAATCTCCAAGCTGACAGCGGGTTCCAACGGTGCTTTGGTCAAAGCTGACTATGAGCGCACGGTTGAATCCCTGCTTTCTGGTGGCTCTGATCCTGTGATCACCAAAGCCCCTGAAGGCGCTTGGACACACGCGATCACTGACAAAGCGCTGAACTAATCACAGCGCAAAAAGTGACTTTTAAAGGGCTGCACTTCGGTGCGGCCCTTTCTTCGTTCGATTGGGCCTTTACTCAGACGGCAGCTCCAATCCGCTCCAGTCCAGCCCAGCTCTGTTAGACAACATAACCACAAGGCGGCTCATCGTTTCTGCATTCGGAGAGCAATCTGAGTCGAGCCAATGCTGGAGTGTGGCGCTCATCGCTCCCGCATAGAAAGTCGACGCATATTCCAAGAAGTCGGACGGAACATCTGAGAAGGGATCATTTGCCTCTTTGGCCCAGAGCGCAATGATCTGCTCTCGAAACGATGCAAGCGCATTCGACCCTGCCTCCCCACTCAATATAGCGCGCGCAATATGCGGCTGCGCACCGACCCGCTCAAAGGCGAAAAGTGTGATCTGGCGAAGCCTTTCCTTTTCCCCTGCTTGGGAAGGGTCGGTTTGGATCGAATTGATTTGATCCTCCAGCTCTGTTTCCAACCGCAGGTTCAACATCGCGCCAACGCTTTCGAAGTGCCGGTAAAATGTTTGGCGACCCACATTTGCCCGCCGCGCTAGATCGCTGACGCTAATCTCACGAAATGGCTTTTCAGAAAGCAGCTCATCAAGAGCGAGAAACAAGTCCTGCTGGGTTCGCGCTACGCGTGGATCGGTCATGGGGTCCTCACTGTCACCTTTTTGAGGTTTTAGCTTACGGAACACTTGTTCCATAGTAAAGTGCCTCTTATATGGAACATGTGTTCCATAAGCTGACTGATTCCAAACCTAACCTCACAAGGAAAGACAATGCTGATCTCCCGAAGAACTCTGATGAAATCGACCGCCGCAAGCGCAGGCCTCGTGCTTGCGCCGGGTTTGCAAACTTTTGCATCTGCTCAGACCACAGATACGCAGGGCAGGGTGATGAGCGATGCTGGCTATTCGCGCATCGCAGAAACACCAGAGGACTTTAAACGCCTCGGCCTCGACGCCAATAATATTGCTCTCTGGGAGGATGGTTTGCGTGCGCCAACGGAATCCGGTCACTATGAATGGTGGTACTTCGACTGTCACCTTAAGGACGGAACCTCTATCGTCGTCTTCTACACCAAACCGCTGACATCCGCCGACTGGTCCCTGACGCCTGAAATTAGCATCGATATCACACGTCCGGACGGCACAATTCACAAAGCCAAGCTCAGAGCCGCGCCAGAAGATTTCTCAGCGTCCAAAGACAGCTGTGATGTGCGCATCGAAGGCAACCGGTTCGTCGGTGATTTGAACAAATATCGCATCACAGCAGAGGTCGAAGACCTTTCCGTTGATATCGAACTGACAGGTGAAGTCCCTTCTTGGAGGCCTAAAACAGGCCACTTCTATTTCGGAAGCAAAGGTGAACCTGAGAAGCTTTTTGCATGGTTGCCGTCGGTGCCGCAGGGCAAAGTTAAGGCTAGCTACAAGATCGGCGATGAGACGTTCGAAGGAACAGGTGTAGGCTATCACGACCACAACTGGGGCAATGCTCCTATGCAAGACGTGATGCACAACTGGTATTGGGGACGTGCCAAGGTCGGCCCTTACACGGTGATCGCCTCCTACATCACAGCGGAGGAAGAGTATAACTATCAGCCGATGACTGTATTCTTGCTGGCCAAAGACGGAAAACACGTGGTCGACGACCATTCAAAGGTCGCGTTTTCGACAGCTAACAATTTCGCAGATGACAAAACGGGTAAGCCTGTCGCTGGTCTTTCGACCTATGTTTATGCGGACGGTGATACCGAATACATGGTCAAGTTTGAACATGAGGATACAATTATTCAGGACGTATTCGCTGACTCTCAGCCCCTCTTGAAGCGCCTTGCCGCGAAAGCCTTGGGCATAGATTCCTCCTATATGCGTCTCCAAGGTCCCGCGATTATAGAAAAGCGTGTAAACGGAGAGCTTGTGGAACATTTCGAAGATCATGCGATCTGGGAACAGATGTACTTCGGTGAAACGCGCACGCCAGACAAATAGGGCGCATCGCTGATCATCGAAGGATCAAGGCGCTGGGGCAAGAAAGATTAACCTCTTGTCCCAGCGCTATACGCATCTGAGTTTCGCCAAGCGATTCAATTTATGTACTGAGGAACTGGAAAGCAGAACGAACCTGAACTTTGCGCCCTAGCTGTGAATTGGATCGCTATGCGCTGCGTTCGAGAATTCCGGTTCTTCGGCGCATCGCGTCTCTTTCTCAATAGTCTGTTCTAGGGTAAATATAGCGCTGTTGGACCTCAGGAATTAGCAGCTACTCTCAATGAATGATGATCGGGAAAGAGAGACGGATCGCGAGCAGGTTGTGAGCAATCTCGACCTTGAAATCGTCTCTGATACGTTCCGCTCCATCGTTGATCAGAATGCTTTTGATAAGTTGATCCTCAAATGGAACCAGAAACTGAACTCAATTGAGAGCGTCGATGGAAACTGGGGCAACCGATTTGCCAGTGCTTTTATCGAACAGCTGGACGCTGCTGGCGACACTCTAGATCGCTTGGACATCAGCGAACACAGCGATCCGTTAGAGCGGATTGTATCTGAGGTGGCGGGCCCAGCGGTCGTTCTCAGCCCCGATTTGCGTGTGGCATCAATCAATGTTGAGGGGATCAATAGCTTCGGGACGAACTCTGGTGCGTTTTTTCGTGAGGATCGTGTAGATCCATCCTTTCGCAAAGTGTTTGACGCGGTCGTAAGGGCCGCCAATCAACGCGGGAACGCGGCGCAATCAGTGATCCACGTCATTGATCAAGCAAAAGACGGCACATCCTTTCATGCCGAGATTTTTCTGATCTGGCTGTCAAACCAGCCCAAACCCTACATCGCCATTCGAACATTGGAATTGGCGTGGTCGCCCGCAACGTCAGACAGGTTGAAACAAGCCTTCGATTTGACCGATGCCGAGGTCGAGGTGGGCCGCCAATTTTTTCAACTCTGTGATCTTGGCTTAGTGGCAGAAAAACGCGGCGTGTCGCGCCATACGGTTCGAACACAAATGAAAACGATCTTGTCCAAGACGGGCGCTGCGTCGCAGGCTGACCTGATCCGGTTGTTTGCGATGGTCGCGAGCCGGCAGCTTCTTGAAACAAGAGGGCTCAGATCGACATGGCGTGATCCGCTTGATCGTGAAAAGATCATAGTAACGCCCACGCGTCGTAAGATTGCATGGACCTGGATGGGCGACCCTAAAGGTACCCCAGTGATCTTTCTGCGCGGTATGGCCATGGGATATTTGCTCCCTGCGCAAGCCGAGGACATTTTGTCAAAAGC
>NZ_JBDWVM010000042.1:0-11003 GCF_039984035.1 Planktotalea sp.
AAGATATCGAACGTCGCGGCGACGCCGCTGTGCGTGATCTCTCCAAGAAATTTGACAACTACGCGCCGACATCATTCAGATTGTCTGAAACAGAGATTGAAGACCTAATCGCATCTCTCTCAGATCGCGAATTGGCCGACATCAAGTTTGCACAGGAACAAGTGCGCAATTTTGCCCAAGCCCAGCGCGATAGCATGCTCGATGTGGAAATAGAGACTATGCCCGGCGTGATCTTGGGTCACAAAAATATCCCCGTGCAATCGGTTGGCTGTTACGTCCCCGGTGGCAAATTTCCCATGGTCGCATCGGCCCATATGTCCGTAGCGACCGCGACCGTTGCTGGCGTTCCCCGCATCGTTGCGTGCACCCCGCCGTTTAACGGCAAACCAAACGCTGCCGTGATCGCGGCTATGCATTTGGGCGGCGCGCATGAAATTCATGTGATGGGTGGTATCCAAGCTGTTGGGGCAATGGCGATCGGGACCGAAACGATTAAACCGGTGCATATGCTTGTCGGCCCCGGAAATGCCTTCGTGGCAGAAGCAAAGCGTCAACTGTTCGGCCGCGTTGGGATTGATCTGTTTGCGGGTCCGACTGAAACAATGGTAATTGCCGACGACACCGTTGACGGGGAATTATGCGCCACCGATCTTCTTGGCCAAGCGGAGCACGGCTATAACAGCCCCGCTGTTTTGCTCACCAACTCTCGTAAATTGGCCGAAGATACTTTGCGTGAAATTGACCGTCTTTTGGAAATCCTGCCAACGGCAGACACAGCATCTGTCAGTTGGGCCGATTATGGCGAAGTTATCCTATGCGATACTTACGACGAAATGCTCGCGGTCGCAGATGATATCGCATCCGAACACGTTCAGGTCATGACGGATCGTGATGATTGGTTTCTGGAACATATGACCTGCTACGGTGCGCTGTTCTTAGGGGCACGTACCAACGTTTCGAACGGCGATAAGGTCATCGGGACCAATCACACGTTACCAACCAAAAAGGCCGGCCGCTATACAGGCGGGCTTTGGGTTGGGAAGTTCCTCAAAACGCATTCCTACCAAAAGATCACAACTGATGAAGCCGCAACGCTCGTCGGCGAATATGGCAGCCGTTTGTGCATGCTTGAAGGCTTTGTAGGTCATGCTGAACAATGCAATATCCGAGTGCGCCGCTACGGTGGGATTAACGTCCCCTATGGCACGGGCGCGCCGTATCGAGATGCGGACGACTAGATGACCTTAGCACGTGACAATGCCACCTCGATCGGTCCGCTATTGGCGGCACTACGAGATTTTGACGCTACGAACGTGCAAACTGTTTTAGAACAAATCATGGCGCCCGATGCAGTTGTTCATATGTGTCACCCCTTTGGTGATCTTTCTGCCGATGCGCTTTATAGTACCTGCTTTGCACCATTGCTCACAGGCATGCCCGATGTAGAACGGCGCGATACAATACTTGTTAGTGGGAAAACTCCCGAAGGCCACGATTGGGTTGGATGCTGTGGGTCGTATGTTGGAACCTTTGTAGCGCCCTTTCTTGACATTCCACCAACCGGTCATTTGGCCCACATGCGGTTCCATGAGTTTTACCGCATCGTTAACGGGCATGTGGCCGAAGTTCAGGCGATTTGGGATATCCCAGAGCTGATGATGCAAGCCGATGCATGGCCTATGGCCCCAAGTTTAGGCCGCGAATGGCATACCCCCGGCCCGATCCCCCAAGACGGGATGATAGATGCAACGGACCAAACACAACGTGCCAAATTCTGCCAAAATCATGTGCTCGATATGCTAACCGCCCTTAGCCGCCATCCGGTCGAACCCGTGGAGGCCATGGAACTTGAACGCTTCTGGCATCCGAAGATGACTTGGTACGGTCCCGCCGGGATTGGAACCGCGCGAGGCATTTCCGGCTTTCGTCATTGGCACCAAATTCCATTCCTAAACGCGATGCCTGATCGCGGTCAGTTTCCCGATGAAACTACTTTCCATTTCTTCGCTGAGGGCGACTATGTCGCTGTAACTGGATGGCCCGATATGGTGCAGACAGTTACAGGATCAGGATGGTTAGGGATTGCACCGAATGGGCAAAAGATCGAAATGCGGTCTTTGGATTTCTGGCGCTTAGACGGCGACAAAATTCGCGAGAACTGGGTTTTGGTCGATTTGCTCGATGTGTATCGACAACTCGGCGTTGATGTCTTTGCGAGGTTGCGCGAGTTCAACAAAGCACGACATATGTCGCCTCTGAGTTTCCCAGTTGGAGAGAGCGCATGAACTTACCAGTCACACCTTCGTTTTCGATGGAAGGCAAACGTGCATTCGTCACTGGCGCCTCTTCGGGGATAGGCCAGGCCTGCGCCGTTGCGATGGCCCAAGCAGGCGCATCTGTTGTCTGCGCCGCCCGTGGTGCTGACCGCCTGAATGAAACAGTGCAAGCCATGACTGATAAAGGATGGAACGCGCAGGCGCTCATCCTCGATCAAGCCGACCTTGGCTCGTTGAAAGACGTGATGCAGACCCCTTTCGATGTCGTGATCAATTCGGCGGGAATGGCACGTCACAAACCCGCCTTAGAGACCTCACTCGAGGATTTTGACGCGGTCATGGACATCAATCTGCGGTCCGCATATTTCTTATCGTCCTATGCAGCGCAGGCTATGAAAGCTGCGAATATTGCGGGATCAATCATCCATATTTCATCACAGATGGGCCATGTCGGCGGAACAGATCGAACGGTGTATTGCGCATCCAAACACGCGATCGAGGGCATGGTGAAAAGCATGGCGATTGAATGGGGACCGCTGGGCATCCGCATCAATACGATTTGCCCGACGTTCATTCGAACACCGTTGACCCAAGCGACTTTGGATGATCCGGAACGGTCCAAATGGATCAAGGATAAAATCAAATTGGACCGCATGGGCGAGGTCCAAGACATCATGGGCGCCGCGCTGTATTTAGCGTCCGATGCGTCGTCATTGGTCACGGGCACGCACATGCTCGTGGACGGAGGTTGGACAGCAGGCTGATGGCAGATCGCGTTACCTCTTTGCAAGTCGCCCAACTGGCTGGTGTCAGTCAATCAGCTGTGAGCCGCGTGTTCACCAAAGGTGCGTCAGTCAGCCCAAAAACAGCGCTTAAAGTGCGCCAAGCAGCTTTGGAGCTTGGCTATCGTCCCAATGTCCTCGCCAGATCATTGATCACGGGGAAAAGCCGGATCATCGGATTGATTGTCGCCTATTTGGACAACTACTTTTACCCTTTAGCCCTTGAGAAGTTATCGAACTCATTGCAGTCCGAAGGATATCACATCCTGGTTTTCATGGCCTCGAACGATACCCAATCAACAGATCAGGTGATCGAAGAGCTCTTGGATTACCAAGTCGATGGCATCATCACGGCCAGTGTTGGCATCTCAAGCGATTTGACAGCGCGATGTGAAGCCGCAGGTGTTCCGGTCGTTTTGTTTAACCGGTCACTCGATACATCGGACCACTCTGCTGTCACCTCTAACAACTTTGCGGGTGGTCGATCCGTTGCGGCCTTTTTTGCAGCGGCAGGTCACCAACGCATCGCCTATATCGGCGGTTGGGAAGGCGCGTCTACTCAGAGGGAGCGTGAGGCTGGTTTTAGGGATGGCTTAATTCAAGCAGGTTTGCCCTTGGCAGCACATGGGCTCGGCCAATTTACGGTTGAAGGTGCCAAAGAAGCCGCACGCCAAATGTTCGATTGCCCTACCCCACCTGACGCTGTTTTTGTTGCGACAGATCACATGGCATTTGCCGTCATGGACGTCGTCCGCAGCGAATTGGGACTGCGCGTTCCAGAAGACGTCAGCGTCGTAGGCTACGACGATGTTCCGCCCGCAGCTTGGGCAGCTTATGATCTGACCACCGTTCGCCAACGCGCGAATGTTATGGTCGAAGAAACGGTCAGTCTGATGCTCGATAAGATCAGCAATCCGGCTTCCGAGCCACGTCATATCAAGGTGGACAGCCCGCTCGTCATAAGAAGCTCTGCCAAAATTCCAGAAGGATGGACCCCATGAAAGGTTTCTCAGATCGGTTCACCGATTTTCCCGACTATATTTTGGGAATCACCCGGGAAATTTGGGAACAGCGCAAGCTCGCCACGCTGCACCACTACTATGCCCCCGACATTCCAGTACGCTCCCCCGGCTCAATCGTGTTCGGGAATAAAGGTGTGATCGGTGCCACCATGGCAACGCTCGCCGAATTTCCTGATCGGCGGCTCCTCGGCGAAGATGTGATTTGGTCAGGTACACCGGAAGAGGGCATGCTTTCGTCCCATCGCATTTTGTCAACAGCGACCCATTTGGGCGATGGTGTTTATGGCAAAGCTACTGGCAAAAAACTGCGCTACCGTATCATCGCCGATTGTCATGCGATCAACAATCAAATCAATGACGAATGGTTGATCCGCGACCAAGGCGCGGTCGTGCGTCAACTTGGCTGGGATCCCAAAGAATATGCGGTTGATTTGATTGAACGCGAAGGCGGCGCTGACAAATGTGTGCAGCCGTTCCATCCTTCCATCGATAAGGCTGGCCCCTACACAGGTCGCGGTAATGACAACGCATGGGGTGAAAAATACGCAGATATTTTGAACCGAATTATGGGCGCAGACTTGGGCGTTATTCCTGCCGAATACGACCGCGCGGTTACAGGGTTTTACCCCGGTGGAAAGGAACTCCTTTCTACCGATGGTGTGGATGATTTTTGGATCAGCTTGCGGGCAGCTTTCCC
Source organism: Planktotalea sp. (assembly GCF_039984035.1). Taxonomy (GTDB): domain Bacteria; phylum Pseudomonadota; class Alphaproteobacteria; order Rhodobacterales; family Rhodobacteraceae; genus Planktotalea. The sequence goes on from NZ_JBDWVM010000042.1 coordinate 4,778, forward strand.
ATCAGCCACCTTTACAATTGATCACCAAATCGGACGCGAAGACCCGATGATGCCGCCCCGCGCAGCGATCCGCTGGAGCCTAACAGGCAAGCATGATGGTTGGGGCGCGTTTGGTGAACCCTCAGGTGCCGAAGTGCATGTGATGGGGATCAGCCATGTCGAATTCGGCCCTTGGGGCATTCGCCGCGAATATACGCTTTTTGACGAAACTTCGATCTGGAAACAGATCGCGATGAAGACAGGGTAAACCCATGACACCTAAAGAAATGGAAACACGGATTGTTCGTTATGGCGATTTGATCCCCTGCAAGACCGCCTTCATTGACGCTCACACGCCGGGTAGCGATCAAAAGGAAAATTTCACCATCATTGGTGGCGGGGTAAGTGAAAGCGCGGATCAGCATGTGCATATCAATGACACGCCCGGCTTCAATATTGGTGCCGCAGGCCAACCGCCTAAGTGCCGTAATTCACTACACAGCCACACTACGGCTGAAGTGTTCTTTGTCCTAAAGGGACGCTGGCGTTTCTTTTGGGGTCGATGGGGCGATGCGGGTGAGGTCACTTTGGAAGAAGGTGACATCATCAACATTCCAACGGGCATATTCCGCGGGTTTGAAAACATCGGTACCGATTACGGAATGATCATGGCTGTTCTAGGCGGCAACGATGCAGGCGGCGGCGTCACTTGGGCTCCTCAAGTGATCCAGGATGCCGCACAACACGGGCTGGTTCTTGGTGAAAACGGAAAACTCTACGACACCAAACAAGGGGCCACTCTGCCCGATGGTGTGAAACCGATGCCGGTTTTAAACGATGCAGAGCTCGCCAAAATGCCTGAGCCGACTGCTTTGGACGTGATCCCGCGCCATGTGGCCCGTTACCTTGATTTGATGGGACTAGCAGGGAAATCACCTGCAAAAGTCATCGGCGCCGATGCTATCCTTCCTGACAAACCGGGTTTTGATGTCGAGTTCATTACGCGTGGATCGTTAGATGACCAGCCAATCTCGATTGAATTCTCTGTTGTTTTGATGCCGATGCGGGGACATTGGAAACTGTCTTGGGATGGGGGATCATCGACCTTAAACCCCGGCGATACATGTCTTCTGCCAGCCGGTTTCTCGCATAGGTTACACCCCAGCATGACAGGCGAAGCCAGCCTGTATCGCGTGGTATCAAACGACGATCCTGCAGGACCAACTTGGACCGGTAAATAGAAACGCCCGCTCGTGACATTTGAAAGAAATAGAATGACTAAAATCCTAACCTCACATGTTGGCAGTTTGCCGCGCACCCAAGATGTCGTCGATTTCATTTTCGCGCGTGAAAACGAGCAACCTTTCGATCAAGCTGCTTTTGATGCGGCGATGACTTCAGCGGTTGCAGAAACAGTCGCCAAACAGGTCAACGCTGGTATCGATATTGTAAGTGATGGCGAAACCTCAAAAATCTCATATGCCACTTACGTAAAGGATCGTTACACTGGGTTTTCCGGCGACAGCCCGCGCAATGCGCCAGCCGATCTAAAGATGTTTCCAGGGTTTCTGAAACGACTGGCTGATGAGGGTGGCACACCGCAATATGCGCGCCCAATGTGCACGGGCGATGTAAAATCAAAAGGCCAAGGTGAGCTGCAAAAGGATATCAACAATCTCAAAAGCGCAATGACGCAGCACGGGGTAGAACGTGGCTTCATGAATGCCGCGTCTCCGGGGGTGATCTCGCTCTTCTTGCAAAACGATCACTACAAAACTCGTGAAGCATACTTAGCCGCGCTCGCGGACGCGATGCGCGAAGAATACGAAACGATTGTTGCCTCGGGCCTTGATCTGCAACTGGATTGCCCTGACTTGGCGTTGTCGCGACACATGCTCTTCCAAGACCTGTCAGAAAAGGAATTCTTAAAGGTCGCGGCCTCCCATGTCGAAGCCTTGAATCACGCGTTGGAAAACGTCCCAGAAGACAAGGTTCGCATTCACATCTGTTGGGGCAATTACGAGGGTCCGCATTGTTGCGACATCCCTATGGATTCTGTCTTTTCGACCCTTATGTCGGCCAAAGCGCAGTACCTATTGTTTGAAACCTCAAACCCACGACACGCTCATGAATGGACAGTGTTTCGCGACCGCAAATCCGAAATTCCTGACAACAAAATCCTTGTACCCGGTGTGGTCGACACAACCACAAACTTTGTCGAGCATCCCGAATTAGTGGCTCAACGGATCGAACGTTTCACCGGAATAGTCGGCAACGATCGTGTTGTTGCAGGCTCTGACTGCGGCTTCGGAACTTTCGCTGGTTTCGGCGCAGTTGATCCAGACATCGCATATGCCAAACTTGCAAGCCTTTCTGAAGGCGCCGCACTGGTGGAAGGATAGCCAATCATGACCCCATCCTTACTCAAACGTTTGCAATCTGTAGACACACCAACGGTTTGCAACGCGATCGAAGTCGCCCAAGGAAAACGCGGCTTTGATGCATTCACCCGCGGAACAATGCTGTGCAGTGCACCAAACGAGCCTGCTGTTGTTGGGTACGCCCGAACGGCCAAGATTGCGGCCGTTCATGCGCCAACTGAGCCATCCGAGGTGATCAAAGAACGCCGCAAGGCATATTACAAACACATGGCGCACGCCCCCATGCCGGCCATCGCTGTTGTCGAGGATACGGATTTCCCAAATTGCATCGGCGCGTACTGGGGCGAAATTAATACGACGGTGCACAAAGGATTTGGGCTTTCTGGCACTCTGACAAACGGTGTTATGCGCGACCTTGGCGATGTCCCGTCAGGGTACCCCGTCATCGCTGGTTCAATTGGTCCCAGCCATGGCTTCGTCCATGTCAAAGAAATCGGAACGCCCGTCGAAATCTTTGGACTTACTGTTGAAGACGGTGATTTGGTTCACGCAGATCGCCATGGTGCTGTTGTCATTCCCAAGGACGTGATCGAAACACTGGAGGATGCAATCGAGAAATTACTGTCCACTGAGCACCTGATACTAGAACCAGCCCGCAAAGCCGGTTTTGATTTTGAAACGTTTGAAAAAGCTTGGGCCGAGTTTGAGAAAAGCCGGACTTAGCCTACGAGTTTCCCGAGGCGCTATTTGATATGGCCGAGGCTGAGTTCAACAAAAGAAGATCATTTTCCGGCAAAATTTTTTAGGCTCTAACCACTAATTAGGCGGATACTGTAGCTGTCTGACGTTCAACACTTGCCGCAACGAAGCCAACCCGTCATACCCCTGCCCCATGACTAGCCCAACGCCAAAACCAGCAAAACAGCTTCCCTATCACACCATTCGCGAGATTTTCTCGCGGTTTGAAGCGTCCGAGCCGGAACCGCTCGGGGAACTCAATCACACCAACGCCTATACGTTGGTTGTGGCTGTTGCCCTGTCTGCGCAAGCGACGGACATCGGTGTAAACAAAGCCACTGAAGAGTTGTTCAAGATCGCCGATACGCCGCAAAAGATGCTCGATCTCGGGCTGGATGGCGTGATTGAGCACATCAAAACGATTGGTCTTTATCGGAACAAGGCCAAGAACGTGATCAAACTCAGCCAGATTTTGGTGGATGATTATGATGGTGTCGTGCCAAATTCGCGCGCAGCGCTGGTCTCGCTCCCCGGTGTTGGGCGCAAAACGGCGAATGTGGTGCTGAACATGTGGTGGAAACACCCTAGCCAAGCCGTCGATACACACATCTACCGTGTCGGTAATCGCACAGGCATTTGCCCTGGCAAGGATGTTGACGTTGTGGAACGCGCGATTGAGGATCATATTCCAGTGGACTTTCAGCAGCACGCGCATCATTGGCTCATTTTACATGGGCGCTATATCTGCAAAGCGCGCAAACCCGTCTGCACAAATTGCATTATCAGAGATCTCTGCCCCTACGAGGACAAAACCCAATGAAAACTTACAAAGTCGTCGGAATCGGCAACGCCGTTGTGGACGTAATCACCCAAAGCGATGACAGCTTTCTTGCCAATATGGGCATCGAAAAAGGCATCATGCAGCTGATCGAAAAGGATCGCGCTGAGGTGCTTTATGGCTCCATGTCAGAGCGCACGCAGGCCGCTGGTGGGTCAGTTGCGAACTCCATTGCAGGTCTTGGATCGCTCGGGCTTCGCACTGCGTTTGTGGGCCGCGTGACTGACGATGCGCTTGGCAAATTCTACGCAAAGGCGATGACAGATGAAGGCACCGATTTCGTAAATGATCCTGTTGAGAACGGCGAATTACCAACGTCCCGTTCGATGATTTTCGTCTCCCCTGACGGTGAGCGTTCGATGAACACCTACCTCGGTATTTCTGCTGAACTCGGTCCTGAAGATGTGCCTGTTGAAGTTGGCGCAGACGCAGAAATCGTATTCCTAGAAGGATACCTCTTCGACAAAGACAAAGGCAAAGAAGCCTTCGTCAAGCTCGCGCGTAGCTGCCGCGCGGCAGGTGGCAAAGCAGGTATCGCGATTTCCGATCCATTCTGCGTTGAACGTCATCGCGCGGATTTCCTGAGCTTGATCGAAAACGAACTCGACTACGTGATCGGCAACGAAGAAGAGGTTAAGTCGCTCTTTGAGACGGATGACCTGAACGAAGGCCTCAGCAAGCTCGCCGCGATCTGCCCTCTGGCTGTCTGCACGCGCTCTGGCGATGGCGTGTCGATCATGTCAGGCGATCAGCGCATTGACGTGCCAGTACAAGAGGTCGTTCCAGTGGACGCGACAGGCGCAGGCGATCAATTCGCTGCTGGCTTCCTCTACGGTCTCGCGACAGGCCGCGATCTGGAGACCTGTGGCAAAATGGGGTGCATCTGCGCTGGCGAAGTCATCGGCCACGTCGGCCCACGCCCGAAAGCCAACATCGCAGCGATGTTCCGTGAAGCTGGCCTAGAAAACTAAGTCTAAGCGCCCTGTCACGCCAATGACGCGAGATGGGGCGCATAGCATCCATTCAACATTCCGCTCCAACCCGATTGATACATATCGCGGGTTTCGAGAGCAGACTCACCCAGTATTTCCCAACCCGAATGCACTAAGGTTACGCCGACGCGCCCGTCGTCTGTTGCTAGGAACGTGACATGTATCTGTGTTCCTTCGGCCGGTGTGCGCCCGACATACCATTCAATTTTGAGACTATTTGGGGGGGTCCATTCCGTAACGTGACCCCAAACATGTGTTTGGCCATCGGCCCCTGTTTCGATTATCTCACCACCAAGGGTGGGATCAAGCTTCACCGTCCCCTTACAAATCGAATGGCTTTCAACGGGCCACCATGAATTGATATTGTCGGTGAAGGCTTTGAAGGCTTGCTCTGGTGTGCTGTCGAGCACCACGTGCACTTCTACAGGTTCAATCATCTCAATCATCCTTTTGCGCGAGCCCATTCAGGGCGTTCTGCCAATGCTCAGTCAAAAAATTGCGAAGATCATCAAGGCTCTGAGGTTCGATACGGTAAAACCGCTTCGTCCCTTGTGGCTCAACAATAATCAAACCTGCATCGCGCAGAACCTTCAGGTGCTGTGAAACGACAGGTTGAGACGCTCCAGAGGTCTGGGTGAGATCCCCAACGGTGCACGCCCCGCTTTGTAAGGACGTGATGATATGTTGTCGAAGCGGGTGCGCGAGCGCAGCAAATTGATCTTCATAAGGCATTTCTTATATTAGAAATGCCTTATGATTCGATGCAAGAAAATTCTCATCGCATCTCTGCTTTTCTCAAAAACTCAGGATCAATCGCCTAGTTTGGCATGAACCTCATCCAAATCAATCTCGGCGATTGGCATCTTGTTGGACGGGTCATTGAAGTCATATTTGAACAGATCGAAATCACGTTTGTAGATTTCATAGACCAGATGCATCGACAAATCGTCGAAGTAATCTTCAACAGGATGCGCGCGCTTGGGACCGTGCCCTTCGCTTTCATTGAAACGCGGAATTTCGTTCAGATCAACTTTATTCGGGATTTCGATCTGATCCAGCACCTGCTGCATTCCGTCGTTGAATTGCTCGGTCCAGAATATCTTGTCATAGCGACCACCATTCACGATGAACGTGGACACATGACCAGACATAGCCGACCAGTGAATGTCCGGATCCATCGGGCGACGCCAGCGAATGGTGTCGCGCGCGAACAAGAGGAAGCGACGGAAGCTGGCAATCTGGTCAAACTCTTGCTTGCCATCGTCACCGCCGACTTCGATCCCGTATTTCTGGATCAA
>NZ_JBDWVM010000043.1:0-3013 GCF_039984035.1 Planktotalea sp.
CCATGGGCGGCTATGGTGCACTGATCTATGGTGGCGCAGGCGTCACACAAGCCTCTACAGAATACCCGTGGGGCACGCCGAACGGGTTGCTGCAACGCCACCTCGCAGGCTCTGAAAGCCACGCGAGCATGCCAAATGACAAGGTCAAAGCGATCATCTCCATCGCGCCTTGGGGCAAAAACACAGGCTTCTGGGATGCAGAAGGTCTGTCCGGCTTTAGCAAACCATTGATGCTGATGGCTGGCTCTGTCGATGACGTCTCCGTCTATTCCGCCCTGCGCGCGATCTTTGCCGAGACAACAGGCACCAAGCGTCACCTTCTGACGTTTGAAAACGCCAACCACAACGCTGGCGCGCCTATGCCGAGCCCGAAAGAAGGCTACACGCCTGTTGAAGGTTTGGACTTCGTTCCGTTCGAGCACTACGCAGATGCGGTCTGGGACAACACACGCATGAACAACATCACGCAGCACTTCGCGACGGCGTTCATGGATCTGCACCTCAAAGGCGACGAGGGTAAAGGCGCATATCTCGAACTGATCGACAACGCAGCTGACGGCGTGATCGCAATGGGCGATGATGGCAAACCAACAGCAGATCACACCTATTGGGAAGGCTTCCTGCCGCGCACAGCCGCTGGTCTGAAGTTCGAAACCCTCGACGCAGGCAACTAAAAATGGCGCGCCCCATGAACCCGCGATGGTTTGTCCTCAATGGCCAAGACTTCTTCGCACGGTCATGGGGCGATCCCACCCTCCCGCCGCTGCTTATGCTGCACGGCTTTCCTGAATATTCTGGCGCATGGGAAGAGGTCGCGCTCGAGCTGTGCGATCACTTCTACTGCATCGCCCCCGATCAACGCGGCTACGGACAAAGCTATTGCCCCGAGGGCGTCGAAAACTATCGCGCTGGCGTGCTCGCTGGCGATATGGCGGCGCTGATCGAAGAACTCGGCGCACCTGTCACAGTGATGGGCCACGATTGGGGCGCCTCTGTCGCCTATGCGCTGGCGATGCTCTTCCCCGATCTCGTCTCCCGCCTCATCATCGCCAATGGCGTCCACCCCGTCCCGTTCCAACGCGCGATGGCCGCAGGCGGACCGCAATCCGAAGCCTCGCAATACATCAACTACCTGCGCCGCGAGGGATCAGAGGATAAGCTTGCCGAAAATGACTTTGGCAAACTGCTAGAGCTTTTCTCCGCCAAGATGGACCTTAGCTGGCTCTCTGGTGATCGCTTGGCCGCCTACAAGCGTGAGTGGGGCCGCGAGGGGCGCATGAAAGCCATGATCAACTGGTACCGCGCCTCTGCGCTCGTGGTTGCCGCCCCCGGCAAACCGATCACCGACCTGCCCAAGTTAGACCCCGCCCGTCTACAAGTACGCTGCCCCCACCTGCTGATCTGGGCAACAGGCGACACGGCGTTGCTGCCTGTGTCATATGAAGGGTTGGAAGAATTCGCCAAAGACCTGACGTTCAAAGAGGTGGCCGATGCGGATCACTGGCTTTTGCACCAGCAACCCAAGGTGGTTGCGACGCTTGTTTTGGATTGGACTGCTTAAGTATTCGAAATCAAAAGAATTACCACAACGTGTGATCGTAGTTAAAACGAAAACTAACGCAGTGTAACGGGTTTTATGTGATGAAATCTGGGGTTGAAGATTTTGGTTTTACCCTACGAAAAATATTCACAATGAACCGCTTCCAAAAAATCCCGTGGAGGCTGAGCAATATCGCAGATGTGGCTTGGATCAAAATTAATCAAATCGCCTTTGGACAGATTTAGACCTACGGCTTTCCCTGGATCGCTGTCTAGTATGCCACGGTAGCGATCATCCTGAATAGCAATCACAATTACCCACATTTTATCAACGCCACGATCTATGACAGTCCCGTTTCCACGCGTTTCAATATCAAATAGGAGTTTCGCAGCCTCGCCTCTTTGCAAATTACTACGGCGGGCCTCTGAGGGAATTTTGAACGTATCGGGGTTTGCTTGGTGGCGCTGGACAGCAGAAACAAGCACCCATTCGCCTTCTTCTAATGTCGTAACCATGATATGTTCCCTAATTCCTTACAAGAAAAACACGCCACTTGAAAAGCTATATCAAAACCCAAAAATCCGATAAACGCTGATAGGGTAAAAGTAATAACTCAACGAGATCACACGCTCAAACCTATTTGTAGCCGCATACTTCTGCAAAAACGCAATATCCCCAACACGCACTGTCTCACTTATGCGCCCAATCATCCGGATCGCCGGAATTATTCGGTGACAACCCGATGATATCCCCTTCCGTATTCACCCCAAGCCCCAAGACTGTGCGATTGGCGTAGCAGAAATAGGCGATGACTTGGTTGATCTCCAATATCTCGCCATCGTCAAACCCAGCCGCGCGCAGCGCTTCGATATCGCTCTCCGCCATGCTCGCAGGGTCCAAGGCCAAGGCCTTCGCATAGCTCATCCCCGCGATCTGGCGCGCATCGAGCGGCGCATCTGCGATCTGCCCCGTCTCAATGGCCGCACGGATCGCGTCAGAACGTGCATCATCAGCCACCAACCGCCGCATCCCTTGGAAATGGTGCTCCACGCAATACCCGCAACCATTCAGGAACGACACATAGACGCCAAGACATTCCAGATACCATTTAGGCAACGCATTCCCCGTGTGGTGCAGGCAATATTTATACATCGCCATATGCCCCTCCATCGAATGGGGGCGCAGGGAATGGGACAGCATGATGTTATCAACGTTGTTATCCGGCCCCTTCACACGATCATAAAGCATGCGCAGCTTGCCTTTAGAGGCCTCATAGCTAATCGTTTTGATCCAACTCATCGCACACTCCTTTGGCTGATCCCTATCAACCTGCCGAAGACGCCCTTCTTTATCAAGCCACCACTTCCCCCGCCCCCTCGGCTCTGTCATAATGTCCAACAAACACGTCACATAAAAAGAAGAGCAGCCAGCCATGTCCGATCTGTTGTCCGGCCAAGAAGCGACCGAATACGA
>NZ_JBDWVM010000044.1:0-19676 GCF_039984035.1 Planktotalea sp.
TCTTCGATACGGGCAGCCGAGTGCGCGGAGGTGGTTTTGACAGGGACTTGCCAACCTTGCCAGCTGCGCGCTGGCACATCCATCTCTTGGAGGGTCAGCGCCATGAGGCCCGCCGTGACGTTTTCGCCAGAACTGACAATCGCGTCATATTCACGTGCATCATAGAGCGGGGCCGTTTCATTGACCCAACCAACGAGCTCGTTCGTTTTGCCAGACATGGCAGACACGATCACGATGACGTCGTAGCCTTTGGCCACTTCAACGCCAACGCGTTTTGCGGCGCGTTTGATACGGTCAAGATTTGCGACAGAGGTGCCGCCGAATTTCATCACCAGAACGGGCATAGCTGCGTCCTTGTTTGTTTAGGTTGCGCAGCATGTACGGCGCGCGCGCGCCAAGGGCAAGAGGGCAGTGCCTATCAGGGCAAAGGCCGTGCGAACAGGTCGCAGAATTGTGGGGTCAGTTGTCTTTATTGCTTGGCCGGAAGGGCAAAGGCAAAACCGGAATGCCATCATCAATCAGCTTGCGGGCCTCATCCAGCTTTGCTTCACCATAGATGGGTTTTTCTGGCGCGTCGCCGTCGTGCATTTCTCGCGCGCGGCTGGCGAAGTTTTCGCCGACATATTCGCTCGTTGCTTCTACGTGACGGCGCATTTTGGAAACCATCTCTTCGGCTTCGCTATTGGGCGCAGTTAACGGGCCGGGAGCAGGTTTGTTATCTGTAGCTACCGTTTCAGGTTTTGTTTCAATTGCTGCTTTTCTCGCAGGTCTCACTGCAGGTGCCATCAAGACCTTTTCGACATCGCTGGCTCCACAAATGGCGCAAGTGACGAGCTTGGTAGATTTAAGCTTGTCGTAGGCAGACGCGGATTGAAACCAGCTGTCAAACTGATGTCCGTAGGCGCATTTTAATGAGTACTGGATCATATCGCTAAGGTACCGTGCAAAACTTGCTGGGTCGAGGTGTACTAGGATTTTAAAACTTTGGAAGGGTCAAAAGTGCTTATTATATATGCCAATTCTGGACCGGTGACCTTCTTGGCCGCCGCCGCTGGTCGAAACCACTTCCGATCACGTTGTTTCGATTCGCGGTAATTGGCGTGTACGGTTTTGACTTTGAGCGGATAAACCAACGCGATGCACGGAATTGAACGCCCGGAAACATGCTGTTTGGTGTAGAAATACATGCCTAAGCTGGCATTACTGACCTTACCTTCAACGCCTGCTTCTTCAAGCGCTTCGATCGCGGCGCTTTGGGCCGGAAGGATTCCATCTTGCGGCCATCCTTTTGGGATAATCCACCGGCGTGTCCGCCGACTGGTCACAAGCAAGATTTCGGGTTTGCCTTTGCGCATACGGTAACACAGCGCTGCAAATTGCGTACGCAATCCGCGTTTTTTTGCGCCTTGCATGTCGATAGCAACGCCGGGCAAGAGGGCGGTGTTTTGATCTTTGCTCGCAGCTTTGGTTTTCTTGACCGAAGAAGGCGATTTCTTCTTGGGTTTACTCGTTTGCATCGTTCTGAATCTTTAAGTTTCCAAAAGCGCCTCGAGAACGCTGTCAAAATTTGACGCCTTTGCCAGCGCGCGTTGGGCGTTCTGGCATTGTTTGACGGCAAGTTCGTTGTTTTGCAAGGCGATCACGGCCTCGGCGATTTCTTTGGGCGTGCTGCATTGCCACGCAGCGGCTTCTGCGGCCAAGGTGTCATAGGAACTCTGAAAATTCTCTAAATGCGGGCCATGTAGAATGGCGCAATTGTAATAAGCGGGCTCAAACGGCGTGTGCCCGCCCTTGGGTGCGAGCGATCCCGCGACAAAACAGATCGCAGCCGCGCGATACCATTTGTCCATCTCGCCTAAAGTGTCGGCAAGATAAACATCGCAATCCTTGCTCAGCGCGGCGCCTGTGCTTCGTCTTGCGACGTTTAGCTCTAGATTTTTGGCAAGGCGTTCAATGTCATCAGCGCGTTTCGGGTGACGGGGCGCGAGGATCATTTTGATGCGGGGCAGTGTTTTACGCAGTTCGATATGCGCGCGCAAAAGCGTATCATCTTCTGTGTCATGGGTGGATGCCGCGAGCCAAAAGTTGTGTCTGTTCGGATCGACGTCCTCAGTGGACGTTCCCTGAAAAAGCGATTTGAGATTGAGCGTTGCTTTGAACGCATCCTTATGCGCGCCAAGCTCAAGCAGGCGATTTTGCGCAGCGCTATCTTGGGCGCTGATCATATCGAACGTTGCAAAGACGCGCTCTGCCAGCCCTCTAAATCGCGACCAACCTGCGCCGCTGCGCTGTGACATACGCCCACCAATCAAACACAGCGCGCTGCCAGTGCCTTGGGCAGCGATCAAGCGATTGGGCCAGAAATCTGCTTCGATCAGAATGAACCGCTCAACGTCAAGCGTCTTCAAAATTCTGAGGTAAAGCCAGCGTAGGTCCAAAGGGGCCAATCGCACATCAACGCGCGGGTGTTGCCAAGCCTTCACCATCGCTTTGGCACTGGTGCTATTGCAGGTCACGAAGAGGCGAATATCTGTCCGCTGCGACAAGATGCCTTCGAGGATGGGACGCGCGCCGCTGAGTTCGCCGTTGGAGGCCCCATGCGCCCAAAAAATAGGTCCCTTGGGCACATCACGCCAAAGGCCTAAACGCTCTGAAAAATCGCTCAATTGCTCTTGGCCGCGTAGAACACGCACTAAAAGTGCAGTGATCAACACAGGCGTCAACGCAGAGAGAAGAAGGCGATAAAACAACATTGCGCGGTGGGGCCTTGGCGAAATTTCTGCGCTCAGGCCTAGCCTGCGCGGCCTGAGCGCGCAAGCGGCGCTTGCGCAGCTTGGAACCTTTCGAAATAGTTAAGCCATGATGTTCATGCGTAAATCTCTTGCGGTTTTTCTTACGGCGTTTGCCGTTGCCGCCCCTGCACAGAGCGAGCCGATCACGATTTTTGCCGCGTCGAGTATGAAAACCGCGCTTGATCAGGTGGTTGCCGAGAGCGGGCTTGATGCGATTGCGGCCTATGGTGGCAGCGCAACGATTGCGCGACAATTGGCCCAAGGCGCTGAGGCAGATATCGTCATTTTAGCGCACAATGATTGGATGGATTGGCTAGAGGGGCAGGGCGCACTGCAAAGCGGGTCGCGCTGCGATTTGCTCGGAAATGAACTCGTGCTAGCGGGGCCAGCGAATTCCATAGACCTCGATCTAAATACCGCAGACGATTTGCTTGATGCGCTTGATGGTGGGCGGCTCGCTGTTGGGCAACTTTTAAGCGTGCCAGCAGGGCAATATACAGCAGCCTTTTTGGAACAAAGAGGATGGCTCACACAGTTGCGACCGCATTTGGCTGAAACATCCAATGTGCGCCTCGCTTTGGCACTGGTCGCACGCGGACAAGCGCCGCTTGGCTTCGTCTATGCCAGCGATGTTGCTGCGCAGCCCGACGTGCGCGCGCTATTCAAACCTGATCCGGCGCTTTATCCAAGTATTCGCTACCCCTTAGCCCTAAGCGCAGACGCGCAACCAGGTGCCGCGGAGATGTTGCAAATCTTGACGTCAGCGGGACCCGTTTTCGCGCAAAACGGCTTTCATCCTTTGCCAAGCGATGATCCAACCGCCTGTAGCACTTCATGACTGGGGCGGAGCTTGCGATTGTTGCGTTGTCGCTCAAGGTTGCCATTTGCGCAGCCCTTTTTAGCCTGCCATTCGCCATTTTAACGGCTTGGGCGCTGGCACGTGGGGCTTTTCCGGGAAAGAGCATCCTTAACATTCTGGTTCACCTGCCTTTGGTTCTGCCGCCTGTTGTGACGGGCTATGGCCTCCTTATTTTGTTTGGCAAGCAAGGGGTGCTGGGTGGCCCGCTAGAGGCATGGTTCGGTATCAGCTTTGCGTTTCGTTGGACTGGTGCAGCCCTCGCGGCTGGAGTGATGGGATTTCCTTTGATGGTGCGCGCCATCAGGCTTGGTTTCGAAAGCGTCGATCAAGGGTTGGAGCAAGCGGCCGCAACACTGGGCGCCTCCAAGCGCGCCGTCTTTGGGCGCGTGACATTACCACTGATTACACCAGCCATCTTAACGGGCGTCGTGCTTGGCTTTGCCAAGGCGATTGGCGAATTTGGCGCGACGATCACATTTGTGGCCTCGATCCCGGGTCAGACTGAAACGCTGCCCTCCGCGATTTATACATTGCTACAGGTCCCAGGCGGCGAAACCGCGGCTTTGCGCTTGATCCTTCTCTCTGTGGCGATCTCCATCGCTGCGCTTGTCCTGTCTGAAATGCTCGCGCGCCGCGCGGCGAAACGGGTGGCGGGGATATGAGTTTAAGGCTGGATTTCAAATTAAACCTCGATGGTTTCGTGCTGGATGCACAGATGAACGCAGGTGCTGGCACGACGGTTCTTTTCGGCCATTCGGGAAGCGGAAAGACCAGCCTTATCAATGCTGTTGCAGGCATCTCGACGCCGCAATCGGGGCGTATTGTGCTCGGAGATCGCGTTTTGTTTGACGCGGCGCGTAAGATCAACGTGCCGATGCATCAGCGCCGCATTGGTTATGTTTTTCAAGACGCGCGCCTGTTTCCGCATTTGTCAGTGTCCCAAAATCTGGATTTTGCGGGACGATATGCAAAGGAGCCGTCAAAGCCGTATGAACGCGAGCATCTTATCGAAATCTTAGGGATTGGACCATTGCTTGCCCGCCGTCCTGCTGCGCTTTCTGGTGGCGAAAAACAACGTGTCGCGCTGGGGCGCGCTTTGCTGAGCAAACCTGAATTGCTGCTGCTGGATGAGCCCCTTGCCGCGCTGGACCAAGCACGAAAGCAAGAGATTCTCCCCTATTTCGAAAAACTGCGCGCACAAAATGGTCTAGCGATGATCTATGTCACCCACGACATGTCTGAGATTGTGCGCCTCGCAGATCACTTGGTCGTGCTGCGTGATGGGCAATGCGTCGCGCAAGGGCTTGCCGAAGATGTTTTGGCGAACCCGGCAAACATCAAATTGATCGGTGTGCAGGATGCAGGTGCATTGGTGCGCGGGGTTATCCATGAGCATTGCGATGATGGATTGAGTACGATCCGTCTGAGTTCGGCGATGCTGACCGTGCCGCGCGTACACGGGCCAGTCGGGCAGCACGTCCGCATGCGGTTGCGCGCGCAAGACGTGATTCTTTCGCTTACTGCGCCGCAAGGCTTATCATCGCAAAATGCGATTGAGGCGCAGATCACCAAGATATTAAAGGGGCGCGGTCCGGGCGTTGCCGTTGGTCTGCGCGCAGGCTCAGACCGATTGATCGCCCGCATCACTGCCCGCGCGCTTGATCAAATGCAGTTGAAAGAGGGACAGAAAATATGGGCGATTGTGAAAGCAAACGCAGTTCCCCCCGCGGCAATTGCTGGAGGATAAATACGCGCAAAGCGAGGCGGTGCGCTTAATCGCAAAAACTGCGTTTTTCTAACTTGACGATATGCAGACAGTCCAGTATTTCGCAGCCCAGTTGGCGATGTAGCTCAGTTGGTTAGAGCAGCGGAATCATAATCCGCGTGTCCGGGGTTCAAGTCCCTGCATCGCCACCACTTAAACCGAAAATTTAAGTAGCCTGATGGTTCGGTTTTGTTTTCCATAGCACGCGATCTAGCAATTCGATTGATAGAACTGCGGCTTGCCTTACCTGCATAATGATTTGGACGATTAAAACACTCAACTGTCCAAAGACAAACTCTTTGGTTGAATTGACATTTGTGAAAACTTGTCTGGGTTGCATATTTTTGCAGCGCAGTGCAGCGTGAAACAAGTTGAAAGCAACACATCCAATTGAGGACGTCTTATCATGCGCATTCTGCAACCTTTACTCTGCCTTGCACTTTTCACTTCAGTCGCAGCCGTCAATGCGCAGGAGCATTGCGCAAAAGGAAACTATGATATCGTGACACATGTGAATGGCATCGTGCCCCCCGGTCGCATGGCGCCGCTCGTGGATAGTGTGAAGATGATCGACACGATCATGCCTGACGGAAATCGCTTGGTTGTCATGAAAGGCACGCGGCTCGCAGGTACACGTGTAGGAATTCATATCCACGCTTATGGCGGGCATACATGCGTTATGTCTGGTGTGATCACTGACTTTGTCGAAGGTCACGACCCCGGACTTTTTCCAAAAGATACCTGCTATTATATGCCGCCTAATACCTACATGACGGCAGCTAACCTCGGCAGCGAAGATGCGGTTCTAATCGATACGTTTATCGTCCCGCCGGGCAAAGACTTTATCCAGATCGTCGAAACATGCGATGTGGACAACTAGCAAGCTTCCAAGCTTGCACATGAGAAAAATACGGCACCCTGCGATTAGGGCGCCGTATCTGAGACCTTAGCTCACGACTTCAACCTTTTGCATCATGCCTTCGTCTTCGTGCTCTAGGATGTGGCAATGGATCACAAAAGCGCCCGTAAACTTCACGAACCGCGACAGCATTGTGAAAGAACCGGGAGGGTTCACATCATGCTCGGCGGCAGTCGGTATCGCCATCGTGTCCTGCCAACGGCGCAAGGGGTCGTCCTCGGCCAATTCGACACCGTTCAGATGGGTCACAAAAAACGGGTTTACGTGAATATGGAAGGGATGCGTAAACGTGTTCCGGTTCGTCACGTGCCAGCGCTCGGCCGTGTTGAGTTTCATGGTTTGCTTGGTTGTTCCGTCAAACTCTTCGCCATCGATCATAAACTTCGTCGGCTTCTTCTTGAACTCAAGGAAGAAATCGATTTCGCGCTCACGCACAATGCTTTCTGGATCAATCGGCTCCACCAAAGGGCCACCCCCGGGAAGGGTTGGATCATCTGACCATTCCGCATCAATCGGATCGCCCTCGATCCGGATTTTCAGCTGCATTTCCGTGGAGGGTTGAGGCGTGGATTTGACCGCCGTGTCGCCCATCATTGCGCTTGCCATCAAGTCAGGCAGTTGCTTGGCGACCAGATTAAGCTCACCCGGTGAAGAGGTTTTGGGAATACGTATCATAAAGTCGGTACGGTTGCCGGGCGCCAAGGCCGCGGGGTTTTCCCAAGGTGCGCCGTCATTGCTCGTATCGATTTCGACGCGCTTGTTGTACGTAATTCCATCAAAGGCGATTTGATATACTTCGATCGCTTCGCCGCCATCAACACCTGACAAATTCAGAC
This sequence comes from Planktotalea sp., assembly GCF_039984035.1. Taxonomy (GTDB): domain Bacteria; phylum Pseudomonadota; class Alphaproteobacteria; order Rhodobacterales; family Rhodobacteraceae; genus Planktotalea. The sequence continues at coordinate 7,172 of NZ_JBDWVM010000044.1, forward strand.
TGACAAAAGTATCTGCACGCGGGGCTGCGTTGATAACGCGCCAACGTCTCACTTCGCCGGGGCGCAGAACGATCTCTGGGTTTTTTGTCCCACCACCGTTGCCTGATGGATCTACAAGAACCAAGTGAGGCGCGCCGCCGCTGTCTCCGGGGGCGGGTGCATCGACTTCAATATCGCGCATTTGAATGACAAAAATGTCTTCAGGCGCATTTTCAATATAGCTCGGCATGACGCCGGGCTTGTCCCGTACAATCAACGGACCAACCAGCCCGTTTCCAACTTGTTGTGCTGTCGATCCATGCTTGTGTGCATGATACCAGAATGTCCCTGACGGATGCTCTTCTGGAAGCTCGAAATTATAGGCTGTTTGGTATTCACGAAGTTCGCTCATGTGACAGCTGTGCGGAATTTCCTGTCCTTTTGGGGTAAGGGTCAAAAATATGTTGTCGCTATCGCGCCCGTCGCTGGCTTTGTAAGGGTTCACATGCAGGCCATGCGTATGAAAGTTGGTGCTGTTGGCCGCATGGTATTGGTTCATTGTAGGCGGACAAAATTCTTCAGGCGGCTGTGGGTCCAGCGTGTTGGTCAGATTGACCTCAAGGTTCTCTCCCGGAAACACGTTGAGCGTTGGTCCCGGTGTTTGGCCATTGTAGGTGCGCAGCTTTGGGGCGTTTGGCACATTGGGATCAACGACGGCCATGACCACTTTCATATCCACTGGCCCGCTTGAGCCCGCTTGCAGGGGGCGAGCCGTGTAAGGCAAGGCGCTCGCGACCGCGCTTGCGGCTGCTGTCTGTAGCAAAGTGCGACGCGATATACGTGTATTCGGTTTATCAAAAGTCATTGAAATAGCTCTCTTTCGTTAGGCGTTCGGAGAGGTCTTTCTCCGAAACTTCAAACTACTTAAAGCTGATTGGTAGTGAAAAATTCTACTTAAGCAAGATTTTTCCGACCTGAGCTATCTCTGTTTTCCAGAGTTAATTCGATGAAATTGGGCTGAGGGTGATTGGTTCGAGGCTAAGCTGCTCCTCGGGCAATGCCGCGCGCAATCCGGTGTTTGGCACCCAAATATAGGGAACAACCCGCAGGGACGTGCGCCCTGAAATCGCGTCTGATTCAGCAATGATTTGATGATTGCCAGCAGAGATGTCGCCGATGGTGCCGTAGAACTGCACGCCAGAAAAGGGCGTGCCGTCTTCAAGCTTCAGAACGACTTGAGCGCCAGCAGGGAGCGTACCATGCTTTAAGAGCCAGCGATCAGGGAAGGGAGTGCCCTCTTGGCTGAACTCAAAGGCAATTGGATCAAGTTTATTTGGCCCTGCCATCAACGTGCCTCCCGCTAACGCAGCCGCAAAAGCGGCTGCGAAGATTTTTGAAGAAATAACCATCATAGGTTCTAAATGGTGGCGACGCTCACACCAAGCAACTGACCGTCACGCATTTGTGTTTCCTGTGCTGCGGCGTCCAAACCGCCAACAACGTTTGACTGCGTCACCAAAGCAAAGGACAGCGATTGTGAGCTATCGAGCAGTCCGCGTTTTGACAGCTCGTCCACGGCATCTGAGATATTGTAGGTAATATTTACCGGATGCTCGTGTTTGTTGTGATTGTGCCCGCGCATACCAAAGAACTCAAAGGTGCCACCCAAAACCGTATGTTCTGATCCCACGACGGCTTCTTCATCTCCGGGCGCGACATAGAGTTCATAAACGAGACTGCCCGGGGACGCAGGTAGGATGAAGCGGACTGTCGCAAGATGGTCCTTTTCTTCGGGCAGCGCGCGAAGGCTGCTCTTTAGACCATCGGAGAGATCTGCTTTTGCCAAGCTTGTCGATCCTGCTGCAATCGGGGCTGCTACGCCCGCAGCGGTAAAGGCGCCAGCAACCAGATTTGCCGCAGGTTGATCGATGAGCTCCGAGCCCGTTCCTGGTGTGTACACGTAGTTGAACGGCGCGATTTCCATGGCGTCTTTGGCGCTTGTGCGATCCGTTACAGGTTGGCCATCTACACCGACATAAAAAAGGAACTGTTCGTTGTAGAAGTGATCCTGATCGTCCGGCAAAGGCTGATCGGATAGCCCAAGATTGATCTGACGTTGATCCCATACATCGAGAAGCCGATCGACGTTGCAATGATGCAAAAAGAAGATCGGATCGACTGGCGACATCAGGCTTTGCATCGCGTTGCCCAAGAAGTTGTGCGTCGTGTTGTGAGGGAAACCTTCGATTTCAGCGGAACCTGTAAACTCATGGTGGTTCGCCGAGATCGGACTGTTGAAATAGACCGTCTCAGATGATCCCTTTGTCGGCATCGCAAATCCGGGCGCTTTTAGGCCTGTTCGAATTTTCGCCGCTTCCACATTAGTGCGCGCTGGCACTGGGCGATGCCATGGAACTTGTGCAGCAGTCAGATCAACGAGGTCGGGATGCTGGTAGTCCACCTTATAGGACTCAGTATTCCAACGGTTGAGAGAGCGATCCGTTGCGATATTTCCAAGAACCCCATTGGTTAATTCACCATTGGCGTCCCGAGTGGCCCAATAAGAGTCCGCATCAGGAAACCCTCGGGTGTTCAGCTGGGCTTTCTGAGCAGCTGTGTAATTCGCATAGGTGTCTTTGACGACAGTTTCGAAATCAGCAGTGAAATCTGCATGGTTTTCATAATAACGTGTGGACGTTGGATCGAGCGCATTGCCTGGCTCTGACGGGGTCACAAAGAACTGGGGCGGCAAATAGGGCTGTGCGGACCAGTCCCAGTAGGGCAGTGCAAAGTTTGGATCGCCAGAATATTTGCGAATGATCTCTTCGAAGTGTCCAATGAACGGGCGGTGCCACGTAAAGAACCACCAGTTTCCATGTGGGCAATCGGACATATGGATCATCGCATAGCGATACCAGTTGTGCGGATCTTCAGGCGGCAGCTGGAGCATGACCTCAACAGCTTTTTTGTAGCTCGCTAAATCAGGTTCAGCAGAAGGGTCATGTGCGTTCTTTCGAACATAGGGCTGATGCGAGGCCGCCATTGAAACTGACGGCAAGGCAGCCGTAAGCCCAACCGCAGCAGCAGTACCAATAAGACGTCGTCTAGTAAGTCCGGTCATGTTCACTGTCCTTGAATAGATTTTTTCCTAGGATTGTGGATGATTAATATCACTCCATCCTAGGTTGTGCTATCAGACAGCGCTATCAACTCAAACAAAAAAATGTGTTGCGCGTTTTGTTCGGATTTAACTGATCGGACGTAAGCTGAGGATTGAGCGTGCTTCAGTGGGCGTTGCGACTGCGCGCTCATACTTGTCGCAAAGATCAACTGCCCGTTTGACAAGCGCGGCATTTGACGGTGCCAACTCTTCGCGGCTGATGCGGATGTTGTCCTCAAGCCCGGTGCGCGCATGTCCGCCTTCCGCAATGGCCCATTCGTTCAATACGATTTGATTAGGGCCAACTCCAGCTGCGCACCATGGTGCGTCTTCACCAAAGAGGCGGGCAACTGTGGCGCGATAAAAGTCGAATACCTGTCGATCCGCAGGCATCGCATTTTTTACGCCCATGACGAATTGCACATAAGGGGTTTCAGCAATCTGACCGCGTTTGTGCATCAGCGCAGCGTGAAAGATATGGCTGAGATCGAACGCTTCGATTTCTGGCTTAACATCGTATTTGATCATTTCCGACGACAACCAATCAACGAGATCGGGGCTGTTTTCATAGACGCGCGTCGGAAAATTATTGGACCCTACAGACAACGACGCCATATCAGGGGACAGGGGCAACATGCCCCCACGATCACGGCCTGCGCCAGATCGACCACCAGTAGACAGCTGTACGATCATACCGGGGCAATGTGCTTCGATCCCTTCCTTGAGACGGGCGAACCGCTCTGGATCAGAGGTTGGTTTGCCCTCATCGTCGCGCACATGACAATGCGCAATGCTGGCGCCCATTTCAAAGGCCTCATGCGTGCTTTCGATCTGCTCGGCAACAGTCACGGGAACTGCAGGATTGTCGGCTTGTGTCGGGACAGAGCCGGTAATGGCGACGCAGAGAATGCAAGGGTTTGTCATAAGGCCTCAACTAAACAATTTTACGTCGGACGATATGAACTTCGGAATCCGAATTTGGCAAGGGAAGTTGCGTTTCTTGTCCTTATGACGCTAGAAAAAATTGATATACCATTGTGATAGGAACGGCTTTGAACGATCTTGCCACTGACTGATTTCAAAGAACTGGACTGCTCCATGACCCATATTCTCGCGATTGACCAAGGCACGACGTCCACGCGTGCGATCTTGTTCGGCTCAGATTTGTCCCCCGTGGCATCGGCTCAAGAAGAGTTTGAACAGCACTTTCCGCAGAGCGGCTGGGTCGAACATGAGGCGAGCGATCTTTGGACCACAACCGCATCAACATGCCGAGGCGTGATCGAAAAGGCGGGTGTTAAGGCCGAAGACATCAGCGCGATCGGCATCACCAATCAGCGCGAAACCACAGTGATTTGGGATCGCAAGACGGGCAAGGCCATTCATCGCGCCATCGTTTGGCAGGATCGCCGTACATCTGAGCTATGCCAAGCTTTGAAAGCTGATGGTCATGAGCCGATGGTGACTGAACGTACTGGCCTTTTGCTCGATCCCTATTTCAGCGCGACCAAGGTCAAATGGCTGCTCGACAATGTTGAGGGCGCGCGTGCGCGAGCAGAGGCGGGCGAGCTAGCCTTTGGCACGATTGACAGTTGGGTCATTTGGAACCTGACGGGCGGGAAGTCTCATGTCACGGACGCCACGAACGCGGCGCGCACGATGCTCTATGATATTCGCAAAGGTCGCTGGTCCAAGACGATGTGTGATCTGCTTGATATCCCGATGAACCTCTTGCCAGAGGTCAAGGATTGCGCCGCCGATTTTGGTATGGCGCGGGCTGATCTGTTTGGCCGCGAAATCCCGATTTTGGGCGTTGCAGGGGACCAACAAGCAGCCACGGTGGGGCAGGCGTGCTTCAAGCCGGGCATGTTGAAATCAACCTATGGTACGGGCTGTTTTGCGCTTTTGAATACAGGCGATGAGCCTGTGACGTCCAAGAACCGCCTGCTGACGACGATTGCGTATCAGCTGGATGGAAAGCCGACCTATGCGCTCGAAGGCTCGATCTTTATCGCAGGTGCCGTTGTGCAATGGCTGCGCGATGGGCTGAAGATCATCCGAGAGGCGAAAGAAACGCAACCCCTCGCGGATCAGGCTGACGCTGGTCAGGATGTTGTTTTGGTGCCTGCCTTCACTGGCCTTGGCGCGCCTTATTGGAACGCGGAATGTCGCGGTGCTGTTTATGGCCTTACGCGCGGATCTGGCCCTGCCGAAATGGCAAAAGCTGCGCTGGAAAGCGTCGGTTTCCAAACGCGAGACCTGCTTGAGGCGATGCACGCAGATTGGTCTGGCGCTGAAGAAACCGCGCTGCGTGTTGACGGAGGCATGTCTGCGTCTGATTGGACGATGCAGTTCCTGTCGGACATCATCGATGCTCCTGTTGATCGTCCGATGGTTTTGGAAACAACTGCACTCGGCGCGGCTTGGCTTGCGGGTCAGCGCGCTGGGATTTACCCGCCCATGGAAGAATTCGCAGAAACTTGGGCGCTAGAGCGCACGTTTGAACCGAATATGGATGAGGACACTCGCACCAAGCGCTATGCGCGTTGGGGACGGGCGGTTGAGGCTACGCTCAGCGTTTGATAGAGCGCGCATATATCTGGGGGAGATCATCGTGAAACAATACCATCAAGCCTTGCGCGACGTTCTGGAATTCGGCGTTACATCAACGGATCGCACCGGAACTGGCACAATTTCGCATTTTGGATTGCAATGCCGTTATCCGATGGCGGATGGCTTTCCCCTGGTAACCACCAAAAAGCTGCACTTGCGCTCGATCATTCACGAACTTCTGTGGTTCTTGGATGGCGATACCAACATCAAATACCTCAAAGATAACGGTGTTTCGATTTGGGACGAATGGGCGGATGAAAACGGCGATCTTGGACCTGTCTATGGCCAGCAATGGCGCCGCTTTCCCAAGCTTGACGCCACAGATCAGACCGACGGCGCAGAGCCGCTGTTCAAAGCGGGAAGCGTTGATCAGATTGCAGATTTAGTAGAGGCGATCAAAAAGACGCCTGATAGCCGTCGTTTGATCGTATCCGCATGGAACCCTGGCGAAGTGCCCGATATGGCGCTGCCGCCGTGCCACACGCTGTGGCAGGTCCGCATTGCGGGTGGCAAACTACATCTTCAGCTTTATCAACGTTCTGCGGATATGTTCCTAGGCGTGCCGTTCAACATCGCGTCCTATGCTCTGCTGCTGCATATGCTCGCCCATGTGACTGGCTATGAGCCGGGTGACTTTGTGCACTCTATCGGGGACGCGCATATCTACTCGAACCATATGGAACAGGTTGAAACGCAATTGGCGCGCACGCCAAAGCCTTTGCCTGAGCTTCGGATCAAGCGACAGGTCACATCGATTTTCGATTTCACCTATGATGATTTTGAAATCATTGGATACGATCCTGATGCGGGCATTCGCGCGCCTGTGGCGGTGTAACGATGATTTCTCTAATTGTCGGGCGTGATCGCAATGGCGCTATTGGAAAAGGCAATGACATCCCGTGGTACGCCCCTGAAGATTTGCAGTTCTTCAAGCGCGAGACCTTGGGCGGTGCGATCATCATGGGCCGTAACACATGGGACAGCCTGCCGTTCAAGCCGCTCAAAGATCGTTTGAACATTGTGGTGACCTCTAAGGGCTGCGAGGCAGAGGAAATCTGTACGAGCGTCAGCGCAGCGGTCGTTCGGGCCTACGCCCTCGGCTATCGCCGTGTTTATGGCATCGGTGGCTTTGGCATTTACCGTGAGATGATCGAAATCGCGGATCGGTTATTGATCACCGAAGTCGACTTGAGCGTCGAAGATCCCGATACATATTTTCCGGATTTTGACACCAATGAGTGGACCGTGCTTGGGGAAACAGAGCTGCGTACAGAGGTGCCAGCTTGCCGCGCAGTCGAATATTTGCGCGGCACAAGCGCCTGAAAACCCCCCGAATTGAGTGCAAATGAATCACAGTTTCGGGCTGGATTATCCCAATGGGCTGCCCTTGGGGCATGCAAAATTGACTTATTTGGGTCTCATGTTAAGCATAATCTATAAATAATACCGCGTTAAAGCAGTCATCCAAACGAGGCAGTCCAATGTTTTCAAAAGTTTTAGCAGTTGCAGTTTCCGCGACACTCTTCACCGCTTCTCATGCTCTTGCATGGGGAGACATGTACATGGGTGATGGGACGCATAACCCGAATAGCGTGGGCCCTGTTGCCTACCACGGACCTAATTATTGCCCAGTAGGCCTTCAGCCTGTTGTCTTGGGCGGCGTTGTGTGTTGCGGCACTCCGGAGCGTGGATATACGCCGATGAAGCAGCAGCACGTCAAAAAAGAAGCACCAAAAACACATGTGATTGTGCAAGACCAGGTGCTTTACACGCGCGAGCAAGTTTACGGCCAGCGTACGATTATCGTACCCGTCCAGTAAATTACTTCTCCAGTTTGTCAGTTAAAAAGCCCAGCGTGAAACGCTGGGCTTTGTCATTTAGAGCAACGCTAAGTTAGCAGCCATTTGACGGCCGTCGCGGCCTTCTTCCAGCTCAAAAGATACCTTCTGATTGTCTGCCAGTCCTGTCAGGCCAGAACGCTCGACTGCTGAAATGTGGACAAATACATCTTTGCCGCCGCTTTCGGGTTCAATGAAACCGAAGCCTTTTGTAGTGTTGAACCATTTGACGGTGCCATTGGGCATGCCGCTACTCCTTTAGTTAATTCATAGTTTTAGGCTTAGCTTTCTAGAAAAAAAATCAAGCTTTTTCTTACATAACGACGTTGACATTTATGTCAGAATGTAACGCTTTGACGACAATTTATGGAGAAAATCGATGAAACTATATGGACTGAAAAACTGTGATACGTGTCGTAAGGCATTGAAAGCGTTACCAAAGGCAGAATTATTGGACGTTCGCGTGGATGGCGTGCCAAGCGCGACACTTGAAAAAGCCTTTGATCAATTTGGCGCCGCTCTTTTAAACACCAGATCAACAACTTGGCGTGGTATTGAAGAGGCCGAACGCGCGCGACCCGCGCTTGAACTCATCGCTGAGCACCCTGCATTGATGAAGCGGCCGCTGATCGATGTCGACGGCACGCTTTATCTTGGGTGGACCAAAGAGGTGCAGGCAGCGTTAGTCGGCTGACTTTTTCAGGAAGCCATCGACAGACAACCAACCCGCGCCTTTGAAGATCAGGATCGACAAGGCGAGCACCCAGAACATGCGTTGATCCAAGATGATGCCATCTGGGATGCGATCGAACCACGCGCCAAGCACTTTGGGATCATCCCAAGCGCCGTGACCAACAAGATCGGTCAAGCTTTGTACGACGATGAAGCCGATCATGCCCACAGCTGCAAGGCGCGTGAACAGGCCAATGATCAGGAGCAGAGGCAGGACAAATTCTGCAACTGTTCCACCGGTCACAACGGCCCAGTGAAAGATGCCCAATTGCTCGGTGTCATATCCAGCGGCTTCCATCGCGCGGGGGAAAATCTGCGCATAGGCGCCTAGGGACGGTTGGAAAATGCCAAAAATACCTTCGCCAAGCTTGGTTAGGCCTGAGTTGAAGAAGTAGAGCGCCAGAGACGCTGCAAAGGCAAATCGGGCTGCAAATGCGAGAAACGCATCGCCCGAGCCGAGAGGCGCGAAAAGTTTGTCTTGAAGGGCGATTAAGCTACGCATAGCGGGGTTCCTTTTTCGTTTTTATCTTTGTCTTTTAGAGTGTTGGTGCAATTCGCGTGAGTGCACCGGTTTGGATGAGTAAGCCGAGAAGGCTGGGAAAATCGAAGTCTGCATGTTCGGCTTCGACGGTTTCAAGCGCGTCGCCAAGCAGCGCGCCGTTCATTAAACTTTCGATCAGATCAGCGGCACCAATCGGCAAGCTGTGCATTTCCGGATCAAATTCCGATCTCGTGATCAGCACATCTTGCGAGCCCGCACTAGGCTGCGCTGCGCCTTCGGTCATATTGAAATGCCAGATGTCCAGAACAGGCCATGGCGAGCGTACCAAACGCATAGCGGGGGCAAAGTCGACACGCGCTGACGCGAGCGCTTCAGGTGGCAATTGCGAGAAGATCGCTGGATCAAACGGGATGGCGTCGCTTGCATGGTAGCTGTTGCGCTGCGCCAATTCCAAACGCGCGACATCAGCAAAATATCCAAGATGCGCGAGCGCTTCAGTATTCTCCAAAAAACCGGGAAAAGCTTCGCCGTAAAGCATCATCCGGGGATCCACAGGCGGGTGCGAGCGAACATAAAGTCCTGCAAGGGATGAGAAATTTGCGGGCCCCAACAGCTTGGCGATGACCGGAAAGCTATCATTCAGCGCGTCTTTTAGGCTCATCACGACGTTGTTGCGATAAACATCAAAGCGTTTGCCTGCGGGGCGGGCTTCGCCATCGGTGAGCGATCCGGGCACTGCGTGTTCAGGATCGAAAATCGCAGCGGTGAATTCGGTTTGACTGGTGTTCATTGGACTGGCGCCAAGGCATCTGCGCCGCGTTGCGCTTCCTGCGCGAGAATAGGCCAGTCAGGTACGTCTGTATCCCATTCAATCAGTAACGGACGCGGGCCAGACTTCGCCAAAGTGTAATCTAGGAGCGCCCATACAGGATCGGCAATTTCAGCGCCATGGCTGTCAATGAGGAGGGGAGCGCCGTGATCGTCTTCATCTTCATCATGACCGCCAAGGTGGATTTCGCCGACGCGGTCCATCGGGAAATCGTCAATGTAGGCGCGCGCGTCCATTTTGAGGTTGGTGGCCGACACGAAGACGTTGTTCACATCAAGGAGCAAACCACAGCCCGTGCGCTGCGTGATTTCACGCAGAAAATCTGTCTCGCTCATCGTGCTTTCCGTAAACGCGAGATAACTCGACGGGTTTTCAAGCAGCATACGTCGGCCCAAGACCTCTTGGACCTGATTGATGTGCGACGCGACACGGTTGAGCGTGTCAGTGTTATAAGGGAGTGGCAGAAGATCGTTTAGAAAACCAGTTTCATGCGTTGACCAGGCGAGATGCTCGGAAAAACTTGCTGGGTTCAGCCAATCGCAAAGGGTTTTCAAGCGATCGAGATGATCTTTATCGAGCGGGCCTTCGCCGCCTATGCTGAGGCCAACGCCATGCACCGAAATTGGAAAGCGTTCCGCCAAGTGGCGCAGTTGAGCAAGGGGGCGACCACCTTGACCCATGTAGTTTTCAGCGTGAATTTCCAGCCATTCGACTGGGGCTGGGGCCTCAAGAATTTCAGCGAAGTGCTGAGGTTTGTAACCGACACCGGGCGCATTGGGTAGGTCTGTGCGGGGCGTGGAGTCAAACATGTCGAGGGCCTTTCAGAGATGTAGGGTGCGTGGTTTCACGCACCCTACCATAGTTTTTCTTATGCTGGCAGATCGCGGCTCAGCTCTTTCAAAGAACCCATACGGCCGCCTGGAAGTTCCATTGTTTCGCATGTGCCTGCGTCAACCAATGTCCATGCGTTGCCTTGGTAATCAACTGTGGATGTACCGGCGCATGTTGTGCCTGCGCCTGCTGCGCAATCGTTTTTACCTGCAAGGGAAACACCGTAGCATTTGTCTTTGCCTGCAGCGTGAGCGGACGTTGTTGTGTGAGCTGTCAAAGAAGCTGCAACTGCACCTGCGACTGCGAGAGTTTTAAGAGTGTTGGACATGTGATTTTCCTTCTGGTGGTGTTTAACTGTTTAATACTGCGCCGTGTTTGGCGACTGACTTAACTCTACACTGAGCAAGCCGATCTGCGCTATTCACGCGTTCGTGTATAACAGGCGCGTTAGCAAAAGCCTAAGTCGCGTGAGACCAAAATCAAGAAAAACCCTTTAAAAACAATAAAGACCCGCCTGTGCAGGCGAGTCTTGTTACGTTTTATTCACGGAAAATGCCCGTTTGTTACAGTTTGTCGGGGGCAGTCGCCTCTAGGCCAAGTGCAGATATTACAGAGTCCAAGGTTTCAACATTGGTACGTTTCTCGCCCAAGCGTCGCACCGTAACAGTGCGTTCTTCGACTTCGCGTGCGCCAACGGCCAAGATTACCGGAACTTTGCCAACAGAATGCTCACGGACCTTATAATTGATCTTCTCATTGCGAATGTCAGCTTCGGCGCGCACACCTGCCGCTTTCAACGCTTCCACGACTTCGAACACGTAATCATCCGCGTCTGAAATGATCGAAGCGACCACAACTTGGCGCGGAGCGAGCCAGAATGGCAATTTACCCGCATGGCTTTCGATCAAGATCCCGATGAAGCGCTCAAAGGAGCCCAGCGTTGCGCGGTGCAGCATAACTGGGCGGTGCTTATCACCGTCCTTACCGATATAGCTTGCATCAAGACGTTCAGGCAAAACGAAATCCACTTGGTGCGTACCACACTGCCAGTCGCGGCCAATCGCATCGGTCAGAACGAACTCCAGTTTCGGACCATAGAAAGCACCTTCACCCGGGTTGAGCTCAGGTTCGATTCCAGCTGCGCGTGTCGCTTTGAGCAACGCGTCTTCGGCTTTATCCCAAACTTCATCAGACCCAGAGCGCTTTTCTGGGCGATCCGAGAACTTCACACGGAAGTTTTCAAAGCCGAGGTCTTTGTAGATCGACTTCAGGAAGTCGATGTAGACGGCGGTTTCGCTTTCGATCTGATCTTCGCGGCAGAAGATGTGGCCATCATCTTGGGTGAAACCACGCACGCGCATGATACCGTGCAGCGCACCGGACGGTTCATACCGATTGCACGAGCCAAACTCAGCCATGCGGATCGGTAGATCACGGTAAGATTTCAGACCTTGGTTGAAAATCTGAACGTGGCAGGGGCAGTTCATCGGCTTCAACGCGTTGACCGCTTTTTCACGCGCATGCTCTTCGTCAACTTCAACGATGAACATGTTCTCTTGATATTTTTCCCAGTGGCCCGAGGCTTCCCAAAGCTTGCGATCTACGACTTGCGGCGTGTTCACCTCAACATAGCCACCCGCATATTGCTTGCGGCGCATATAGTCTTGCAGCTCGGTGTAGATGCGCCAGCCATTCGGATGCCAGAAAATCTGACCGGGCGCTTCTTCTTGCATGTGGAACAGGTCCATTTCACGGCCCAGCTTGCGATGGTCGCGTTTAGCGGCTTCTTCCAGCATGTTCATATGCGCTTTGAGCTGCTCTTTGTTCAAGAACGCACACCCATAAATACGCTGTAGCATCGCGCGGTCACTGTCGCCGCGCCAATAAGCACCAGCGATGCTCATCAGTTTGAAGCTATCGCCCGGAACTTGCCCAGTGTGCTGCAAATGCGGCCCACGGCACAGATCTTGCCACTCACCATGCCAATACATGCGCAATGGCTCATCGCCCGGAATTGCGTC
>NZ_JBDWVM010000045.1:0-10724 GCF_039984035.1 Planktotalea sp.
GCGCCCAAGATTAATACTGTCTGTGTCATGTCGTTCTCCTTTGTCATCTGAGAACAATTTGATCTATTCGATTGGCTTTGGGTATTTACCAAAATTCTAGATCATGTATTCATTTTTGAATGGATGGAGATTTGAACAAACTCGATTGGTCGCTCGTGCGGGCCTTCCTTGCGGTGGCTGAAACAGGCTCGCTTTCTGGTGCCGCGCGCAGCCTGTCGCAAAGCCAGCCAACCCTAGGGCGTCAAATAAAGCTGTTAGAAGATCAACTTGGGCTGCGTCTCTTTGAGCGACAACCGAGGGGCTATGTTCTGACGCCAACGGGGGAGAGCTTGCTTGAACCTGCAAAGGCGATGCGCACGGCCTTTGGGCAGCTCAGCCTGCGTGCGGCGGGACGGGATGATCGTATGCAAGGGACGGTGCGCATCACCGCAAGCGAGGTTATGGCGCGTCACGCGCTACCGCAGATTATCGCGGATATTCGAAACGCAGAGCCTGATATCCAGATCGAGTTGGTCCCGACGGATAGTAGTGAAAACTTGCTCTTTCGAGAAGCTGACATAGCGGTGCGTATGTACCGCAGCACGCAGCTTGATGTGATTACCAAACAAATCGGGAAAGCTGCGCTGGGGGTCTATGCGGCGCAATCCTATCTCGATCGTCATGGCACGCCTGAAAGTTTAGAACATATGTTCGATCATGTGTTGATCGGGTATGATCGTGATGACCGGATCATCCAAGGGGTGCGTGACATGGGGTGGCCCGTGACGCGTGATATGTTTGCGGTGCGTTGCGATGATCAGAACACTTACTGGGAATTGATGCGCGCAGGATGCGGCATCGGTTTTACACAACAGCTGCTTGCGAACCGTGATCCAGATATGGTGCGTCTGTTTCCCGAATTGCCGCTTGAACCACTTCCCATATGGCTCGCCGCGCCCGAGGTTATGCGCAGCACCCCGCGCATTAAGCGCGTCTGGGATCTATTAGAGAGCGGCATCACGGCGCTCTTCCCAGCTGCGTAACCTTGACCCTAGCGCCCCTTGTGGGTAGGGCCATGCGCAACAGATCAACCCAATTAGGAACGACGTTATGAGCAATCCATCCCTTCTCATTTTGGCCGGTGACGGCATTGGCCCCGAAGTCATGGCGCAGGTTCAGCGCGTCATTGGTTGGTACGGTGACAAACGTGGCCTGAAATTTGACGTAAGCGAGGACCTCGTTGGTGGCGCAGCTTATGACAAGCATGGCGTTCCATTGCACGACGACACGATGGCAAAAGCGCAAGAGGTGGATGCAGTTCTGCTCGGTGCTGTGGGTGGTCCTGCGTATGACGATCTGGATTTCTCCGTGAAGCCAGAGCGTGGTCTTTTGCGTCTTCGCAAAGAGATGGACCTGTTTTCTAACTTGCGTCCTGCTCAGTGTTTTGATGCGCTCGCGGATTTCTCCTCACTGAAAACAGAGCTGGTTGCAGGCCTCGATATCATGATCGTGCGTGAACTGACGTCTGGCGTTTATTTCGGTGAGCCACGCGGCATCTTCGAAGAGGGTAACCAGCGCGTCGGTATCAACACGCAACGTTATACTGAGGCTGAAATCGAACGCGGCGCGCGCTCTGCGTTTGAACTGGCGATGCGTCGCAACAAAAAACTTTGCTCCATGGAAAAAGCGAACGTCATGGAAAGCGGCATTCTATGGCGCGATGTTGTGACCGAAGTGTCCAAGGATTACCCAGATGTCGAACTGTCCCACATGTATGCAGACAACGGCGCGATGCAGTTGGTACGTGCGCCTAAGCAGTTTGACGTGATCTACACCGACAACCTCTTTGGCGATATCCTGTCTGATTGTGCGGCGATGCTTACAGGTTCGCTTGGCATGTTGCCCTCTGCAAGTCTCGGCGCGCCGATGGATAACGGTCGCCCGAAAGCGCTGTATGAGCCGGTACACGGGTCTGCACCTGACATCACGGGCCAAGGTAAAGCCAACCCAAGCGCATGTATCCTCAGCTTCGCAATGGCGCTGCGTTACAGCTTTGATGCAGGCGTTGAAGCTGATCGTTTGGAAGCTGCTGTTGAGAAGGTTCTCGCGGACGGTGTGCGCACCGCGGACCTGATGCAAGCGGGTGATGACCAGCCTGTATCCACGACTGAAATGGGCGATGCCATTCTTGCGGCGCTTGACGCGTCACTTTGATCTTTGATTGATCGATTTGTCCCAAGGCAGGGCGAAACACCTTGCCTTGGGACCCCACTTCGTGATGGATTCGGAAAAGATACCGCTAACATCCGAGGCTGACCGATGGGCAACAACACGAAGGGCGCTCTAATCGCGCTGCTCGCATTTGCGGTTTTTTCCACACATGATGTGATCGTTAAGATTTTGGGGGCGAGCTACTCTCCCTTTCAAATCGTTTTCTTTTCCGTTCTGCTCGGGTTTCCATGGGTCACACTCATGCTGATCCGCGACACCACGTCTGGCAATTTGCGCCCGCGCCATCCGTGGTGGACTGCGCTGCGGACTGTCGCGACCACGTGCACCGGTATCTCAGCCTATTATGCGTTTTCTGCACTGCCGCTCGCGCAGGTCTATGCGATCCTCTTTGCGACGCCCTTGTTAATTACGATCTTGTCTATCCCGATCTTGGGCGAGCAGGTTCGTTTGCGTCGTTGGTTAGCTGTTCTGGTTGGCCTGTCTGGCGTGATTGTTGTCCTGCGGCCTGGCGGTGAACCTTTGTCGCTTGGCCATGGTGCGGCGCTTTTGGCAGCGATGGGGAGTGCGCTTGCCTCTATAATCGTGCGAAAAATCGGGAAAGATGAACGCAGCATCGTTCTGCTGATCTTCCCAATGATGACCAACTTTGTCGTTATGGGTGCGGCGCTGCCTTTTGTGTATGAACCGATGCCGATTGAGCATTTGGTTGGAATTGCTGTGATGTCGCTTCTGGTGTTGATGGCCTCGGCGCTTGTCATAGAAGCTTACAAAGTGGGCGAAGCTGTTGTCGTCGCGCCGATGCAATATTCGCAGATCATTTGGGCGAGCCTTTTTGGCACGTTGCTCTTCAATGAAACGCTTGATGGATTCACGCTTGTCGGCGCAGCGATCATCATTGCTAGCGGGCTATATATTGTGTTGCGCGAAGGCCAATCAGATGCTTCCGAAAACACGCCTGTTCTGCGCACGCGGACACGGACGGAGACAGGGACCAGTTTGCGGATTGGTCCATTGATGCGCGCGCGGGGGAAGTTGAAGTAATGCAGGCTGCCTGCTGATATGGGTTTGTTTCCCCCTTTAGATATTTTTGCGCGCGCGGTGCTTGCGCCTGTGCTGATCTGGCAGGGGCTATCGATCCGTCGGCACGCCCTCGTCCTGCACGAAGCGGATGGCGCGCGCGAAGGAGTTATCGGTGATGGGGTCCCTTTGCGGCTTTTGATCCTTGGCGATTCATCAGGCGCGGGCGTTGGCGTGAACACCCAAGATGAGGCGCTCAGCGGTCAAATCACGTGCATTTTGTCTGCTAAACATCGTGTCGTTTGGAAGCTGATTGCGCGTACGGGTGCAACGACACGTGACGCAGACGCGTTGTTAGACGCAGCAAAAGGAGACGCATTTGATGTCGCGTTTCTAGCGCTTGGTGTGAATGATGCGGTGCGTTTGGTTCGGTTAAGGAAGTGGCGTCGGCAGCAAAGCGATCTTAGGCGACGGTTGAGAACAGAATTTGGCGTTAAGCAGATCGTTGTTACCTCAATGCCGCCCCTCGATAAATTTCCTGCTCTTACACCGCTTTTGCGTTGGGTGCTGGGCGCTCATGCCAAACGATTGGGCGACGCTTTGAGCAAGGATACTGCGACAGAGACCGATGTGGTTCAACTCGTCTTTGATGTTCCTTTTTCACCGGATCAAATGGCCTCGGACGGGTATCATCCTAACGCATCGACCTATGCGCTTTGGGGTCGCAAGGCAGCCGAGTCAATTTTGATGCATCACTAACGGATCAAACCGCGATTCTGACGAAATTTAGGTCAAGGCCGATTGACTGAAGTAAGGTGTCTTAACGTCAATCATCCTCAAAAAGACTCCTTTTTCAGCGAAAACGACCGAGTTTGTCGGAATCTCCTATTCGACTGACCTAAACGGTTGCTTTGATCTAATCGGCAGGCTTTATTCGTCAAAGCAAATGGCAAGGATAACTTGCAGCAACAGATGGGGAGCCTCTTTTGGCGGATAGTCATGCCGACGGCGCGTTTGTCGAATTTGATCGCGTGCAAAAAAGCTATGACGGGGAAAACCTCGTTGTAAAAGATCTTAACCTTTCATTGCCCAAGGGCGAGTTTCTCACGATGCTCGGGCCTTCAGGATCTGGCAAGACGACTTGCCTGATGATGCTGGCGGGCTTTGAAACAGCAACCCACGGCGACATTCGCCTTGATGGGAAGCCGATCAATAATATTCCACCACATAAGCGTGGCATTGGCATGGTCTTTCAGAACTATGCTTTGTTCCCTCATATGACGATTGCTGAAAACCTCAGTTTTCCGCTGGAAGTTCGCAAAATGCCGAAGGCAGAGCGCGAAAAGAAAGTGAAGCACGTTCTGGACATGGTTCAGATGGGTGAATTCGGTGGACGTCGTCCGTCGCAGCTTTCTGGTGGTCAGCAGCAACGGATCGCTTTGGCGCGTGCCTTGGTGTTCGAAGCTGAGCTGGTTCTGATGGATGAGCCGCTTGGTGCTTTGGATAAACAGCTGCGTGAGCACATGCAGTTTGAAATCAAACGGATTGCCGACAATCTGGGTATCACCGTTGTTTACGTGACCCACGACCAGACAGAAGCGCTGACAATGTCAGACCGCGTCGCTGTGTTCGAAGATGGTCGCATCCAGCAACTTGCGCCGCCAGATGAGCTTTATGAAAGCCCCGAAAACAGCTTCGTTGCGCAGTTCATTGGCGAAAACAACACGCTCGAAGGCACTGTTAAAGAAATCAAGAACGGCATCGCCTTGGTGCAGCTTGATGGCGGTGGCTTGATCGATTGTAAGCCTGTGAACGTCACTAAGGCAGGGGAGCGCACGCGCGTTTCGATCCGTCCTGAGCGCGTAGAATTTGATAAATCACGTTTGAGCGCCGAAGCGCATACGCTCAAGGCCGAAGTGCTCGAGTTTATCTATATGGGCGACATCTTCCGCACGCGTTTGCGCGTTGCTGGTAAAGAAGACTTCATCATCAAATCGCGCAATGCGCCGGATCAGGTTCGTCTTGAGCCGGGTAGCGAGATTGAAATCGGTTGGTTGGCTGACGACTGCCGTGCGCTCGACGCGTAACTGATTTCAAAGACATATCGTAGCGTGAACTACTCTCGCTGCGATACCTCAAGAGGTCCCTGATTTGTACCCGTATAGGGCACCTCAAAATCTAACACGGGTTACTAGGGAGAACGTATTAATGACGTTTACACGTACACTACTCACAACATCCGCATTGGTTGCTGTAGGTGGCGCTGCTTTCGCAGATGGTCACATGGCTTCTGACATGACACTCGTAAGCTGGGGTGGCGCATACCAAGCCAGCCAACAAAAAGCTTACGTTGAGCCCTATGCGGCTGCAAACGCTGGTGTGACAGCTGTTTGGGACGAAAGCTCTGCTGAAGCGGTTGCGAAACTGCGCGCGATGAACGAAGCGGGCAACATCACTTGGGATCTGGTCGACGTCGTTGCGGCGGACGCGATCCGTCTGTGCGACGAAGGTCTCGCGATGGAAATCAACGCTGACGAAGATCTCGCGGCTGCACCAGACGGCACACCAGCGTCCGAAGACTTCGGCGACCTATTGGTGTCTGACTGCTTCATCCCGCAGATCGTTTACTCTACAACGTTTGGCTACCGTACTGACCTCGTTGGCGACACAGCACCAACAGACGTTTGCGCTGTCTTCGACACCGAAGCGTACCCAGGCAAGCGTTCTTTGGAAAAGCGTCCAATCAACAACATGGAATGGGCTCTGATCTGTGACGGCGTTGGCAAAGACGACGTTTACTCTGTTCTGGAAACAGCTGAAGGCCAAGAGCGCGCTCTTGCGAAGCTCGACACGATCAAAGACGACGTGATCTGGTGGTCAGCTGGTGCGGACACACCTCAGCTTCTCGCAGATGGCGAAGTTGTTATGGGTTCCACATACAACGGCCGTTTCTTCAGCTTGATCGAAGAGCAGAAGCAGCCAGTTGCGATGCTTTGGGACGCTCAGGTGTTTGACCTTGACGGTTGGATCATCCCAGCAGGTCTTCCAGAAGATCGTCTCGCACGTGTCAAAGACTTCGTGAAATTCGCGACAGACACACAGCGTTTGGCTGATCAGTCCAAGTACATCTCTTACGGTCCTGCGCGTCTGTCTTCAGCGCCGCTGGTTGGTAAGCACGCTGATCTGGGCATCGACATGGCACCACACATGCCAACAGACCCAGAGAACGCAAAGAACACGTTCCTCTACAACTACGAGTTCTGGGCTGACTACCGCGACGATATCGACGCGAAATTCCAGGCATGGTTGGCACAATAAGCCGATTTTGACTTTCGAGGCGGGCCGCTCTGGCCCGTCTCATCCCCCTCTTGTTCCCGAGGACAATGATGACAAGCGTTCCTGATACATCTTCATCTGGCAAGGTTCTTGCCGCTGATGGCACCCCGCTCAAACAATCTTTGAACCGCGCATTGCGCCGTCAAAAACTGCGGGCGTTGGCGTTGATTGCGCCGCTTCTTATCTTTGTTCTTGTGTCCTTCGTGGCACCAATCCTCGACATGCTGTTTCGCTCTGTCGAAAACCAACTGATCTCTGACAACCTGCCCGCGACGGTCGTTGCGTTGGAAGAATGGGATCCGACGTCAGGCGAATTGCCCAGCGAAGCTGTTTACGAAGCTTTTGCAGGTGATCTTCAAGCGGCCATTGCGATCAAGATGCACACACGCATCGGTTCACGTTTGAACTATGAAAAGCCCGGTATTTCATCGCTGTTCCGCAAAGCGGGACGGCAAGTGAAGAAATGGGATGTCCCGAACGATGGCCCTTATAAAGAGAAGTTCATTGATCTGAACAAAGGCTTTGGCGACGTCGAAATTTGGCGCACTATGAAGACGTATAGTGGTGCTTACACTAACGGTTATTTCCTGAATTCGATCGATATGCAAAAGGGCGCTGATGGCGCAGAGATGCGGCCAGAGAACGAGCGAATTTACATCAAGTTGTTCATTCGAACCTTGATCATGTCGCTGGTTATTACGTGTTCCTGCATCGCTCTTGGCTATCCCGTCGCTTGGATTTTGGCGAACCTGCCAGCGCGCACAGCAAACCTTTTGATGATCCTTGTGTTACTGCCCTTCTGGACCTCGCTTTTGGTGCGAACCTCTGCTTGGAAAGTGATGTTGCAACAACAAGGGGTGGTGAACGATACGCTCGTGTGGCTGGGCCTCGTTGCAGATGACAGCCGCCTTGCGCTGATCAACAACCAAACAGGCACGATCATCGCGATGACGCATATCCTGCTGCCGTTTATGATTTTGCCGCTCTATTCCGTAATGCAAACCATTTCGCCAACCTATCTACGCGCGGCAAAATCACTTGGCGCGACCAATTGGACGGCCTTCTGGCGAGTCTATTTCCCGCAGTCGGTGCCCGGTATCGGCGCGGGGTCCATCCTCGTGTTCATCTTGGCGATTGGCTACTACATCACGCCAGAATTGGTTGGCGGCACCAAAGGTGTCTTCATCTCCAACCGGATTGCCTTCCACATCTCAAGCTCGCTCAACTGGGGGCTCGCGGCGGCGCTGGGAGCTATCCTGCTCGCGGTGGTGATGGCGCTCTATTGGGCCTACGACAAGATCGTCGGCATCGACAACGTAAAGCTGGGATAAGATCATGGCAGCACTCACACCTATCTCACGCAAACCTGCGTCGCTCGTTGTACCCTCAGTTGCTGCTGCGGGAGCGATCGCTGGTATCTTTATCGGCGCAGCGCAAGGATCAGCTTTTCTTGGTTTCGTTCTTGGCGGCGTATTGCTGGCAGTTATCGCTTTTGTCGCGATGCAAGATATGCTCCCTGAAAAGCTCTTTCGTTGGATCATCCTCGCAGGATTTGCAATTGCGGGCCTGTTGCTCGGTGGTCTTCCTGCCCTTATCATCGGTGGAATTTTCGGCTGGTTCTTTGGCTGGTTTACTTATTGGATTTATGAAGGGCGCTATCGATCCAAGCTTGCGCCCTATCTCACACCCGGCCAAGTCCTGTGGCATTTTACATTCCGGGTAATTTGCGGTGCGATCTTTACCTTCTTGATCACACCGATCATCGTCGTGATGCCGCTTAGCTTTAACGCGCAAGACTTCTTTACATTTACGCCTGAAATGCTGCGATTTGATCCAGCTGGCTACTCGCTCAAACACTATCGCGATTTCCTGACCAACGCGGAATGGACGGGTGCAGTTTGGAACTCTCTGCGCATTGCGCCTGTGGCGACGGTCATTTCTGTCTCGCTCGGTACACTGGCGGCAATCGGTCTGAGCCAGGCACATGTTCCAGGCAAACGCGCCATCATGGCGATCCTGATTTCGCCAATGATTGTGCCGCTGATCATTTCTGCGACAGGTATGTATTTCTTCTATTCCAAGATTGGTATCGTCGGCACCTATTGGGGCGTTGTGCTCGCGCACTCTGCACTTGGCATTCCCTTTGTCATCATCACAGTGACAGCGACGCTTGTGGGCTTTGACAACTCGCTCACACGTGCGGCCGCGAATATGGGCGCCGATCCTGTCACGACCTTCTTCAAGGTGCAAATGCCGTTGATCTTGCCGGGGGTTATCTCTGGTGCGCTCTTCGCGTTTATCACGTCATTTGACGAGGTTGTTGTGGTGCTCTTCATTGGGTCCGCCGAATTGCAAACCTTGCCGTGGCAGATGTTCACGGGTCTTCGCGAGCAAATCAGCCCGACCATTCTGGCCGCCGCGACGATCCTTGTTGGTATTTCCATCGTGTTGCTGACAGTGGTTGAAATGCTGCGCCGCCGCTCTGAACGCTTGCGCGGCATGAGCCCGAGCTAACAAACTTCAAATCTCGAAACGAAAAAACCGGCCTCAAAAGGGCCGGTTTTCTTTTTGTCTAGTGTTGCGTGGCTTAGGCGCGTACGAGCTTTTCATAGGCTTCTGCAACTTCGCGCGTCAGCTCACCTACTTCAAAGTGATAATCACCGATTTGCCCAACAGGTGTCACTTCGGCAGCGGAACCTGTCAGCCAGCACTGCTCAAAATCAGCGAGCTCCTCTGGCAGGATGTGGCGTTCGTGGACCTTGATCTGGCGATCTTCGAGAACACCGATGATTGTTTGGCGCGTGAGACCATTGAGGATGGAATCTGCCAAAGGCGTATGCACTTCGCCGTCTTTCACGAAGAAGATATTCGCGCCTGTCGCTTCGGCCACGTAGCCGCGATAGTCGAGGAACATCGCATCAGAGCAGCCTTTGGCCTCTGCCGCGTGCTTTGACATCGTGCAGATCATGTAAAGGCCAGCGGCTTTCGCGGCGACTGGGATCGTTTCTGGGCTCGGGCGCTTCCATTTTGCGATGTCGAGTTTGGCACCCTTCATCTTGGCATCGCCATAGTAGTTACCCCATTCCCAAGCCGTCACAGCCATGCGCACAGGGTTGCGTGATGCAGCGACACCCATATCAGCGCCAGCGCCACGGAAACAAACAACGCGCAAATAGGCGTTCGTCAGACCGTTCGCTTCGAGCGTCGCTTTCTTGGCGGCTTCGATCTCATCAACGGTGTACGGAATTTCCATGTCCATCAACTCGCCGGACTTGATCAGGCGTTCAGAATGCTCACGGCTTTTGAAAACTTTACCGTCATAGCAACGCTCGCCTTCAAAGACGGATGACGCGTAATGCAATGCATGGGTCAGGATATGCACGTTGGCATCCCGCCAATCGACGAGTTCGCCGTCCATCCAGATTTTACCGTCGCGATCTGCATATGAGTCAGACATAGTGCTCTCCTTTCCTTTTTTCATTTGTTGCGCTAGATAAGCCCGATATGGACATAATATTGCGCCAAAACTATGAATCGCTAACAGTCTGTTGTTGGAAAGTCAATAAAGCTGACTTATAATTTTGAAAGATCTAAGAAAAGGCCTCCCATGTCCGAACGCAATCCACCGCAGCATAGTGATATGCTTTTGTTCTTAACGGATGAGCAACTGCGCCAAGGCATTGAAGCCATGTTCTTTGCTTATCAGGGGTTCACTGCCGATCCGGATCGTATTTTGGCCGACTTGGCCTATGGGCGTGCGCATCATCGCGCCGTGCATTTCATCAACCGTGCGCCGGGAACGACGGTTAATAATCTGCTTGGGATACTGGGTGTCACCAAGCAATCGCTAAACCGTGTTTTGCGTACATTGATCGAAGATGGTTTGGTGGAAAGCAAAGTTGGTCGTAAGGATAAGCGCGAACGCCATTTGTTTTTGACGACGGCTGGTGCAGAATTGGAGCGAAAATTGTCTGATGCTCAGCGTGCGCGCATGCGTGTTGCGTATCGCGATGCAGGTCCAGAAGCTGTGACTGGTTTTCGTGCCGTACTTGAGGCTATGATGGACCCAGAGATGCGCCGGAAGTCGCGCGCGCTAAAGGAAAGTAGTACATGAGTGATCCAGACGCCCACCTGTTGATAGTTGATGACGACGAGCGCAT
>NZ_JBDWVM010000046.1:0-5546 GCF_039984035.1 Planktotalea sp.
GTTTGGGAGACGCGCGCAGGCTATCGACGCATCAATGAATTCGCCAGTGGCGGCGTTGGACCCCATGATATCAAACGGATCGCGGGAACCGAGGTTTTGGTCGTCGCAAATGGTGGCATTGATACGCACCCAGAGACGGGCCGTACGAAGCTCAACATCCCGACGATGGCGCCAAACCTCAGCTATATCGACAACGGCGAGGTCATCGAGATCGCAGAGCCGCCACGCGCGATGCACAAGAATTCCATCCGCCACCTCGCGCTCGCGCCAAACGGCGCCGTGGCCTTTGGCATGCAATGGCAAGGCGATGGTGCTGCGCCCAATCTGGTTGGCCTGCACAGACGCGGTGCACCTTTAGAATTTATGCAAGCAAGCCCCGCGCAAACCCGTGCAATGCAAGGCTATGTCGGCAGTATTGCGGTGTCGGGCGACGGGGTGCAGATCGCTGTGACCTCGCCGCGTGGCGGCATCGTGCAAAGCTATGACATCAACACCGCGCAGCTCAACGCCACTCAAACACTCGACGATGTCTGCGGCGTTGCGCAAACCCAAAATGGGTTCGCGATCACCACTGGCACTGGCCTTTTGCAAAACGAAACAACCCAGCGGCGCGCGGCGCAGCTCAAGTGGGACAACCACCTGATCAACGTATAAGCCCAAACGCAAAACAGCGCCCAAAAGGCGCTGTTTCCTTGTCTCATCACACTGACGCGATCCGGCTTAATCCAGACCAAGCATCCGGCGGTTGGCCCCAGCATCCGCACCATCAGTGGTAAAGTCGTCAAAGGCTTTTTCCGTCACGCGGATCAAATGATCCTTCACAAAGGCCGACCCTTCGGTCGCGCCATCCTCTGGATGTTTAATCGCGCACTCCCATTCCACAACGGCCCAACCATCAAAATTGTTGGTCGCCATTTTCGAGAAGATCGATTTGAAATCCACCTGACCATCGCCGAGCGAGCGGAAACGCCCCGCGCGGTTTTCCCAAGACTGATAGCCGCCATAAACGCCTTTGCGTCCCGTCGGCTTGAACTCTGCATCCTTCACATGGAACATGCGAATGCGGTCTTTGTAGATGTCGATATGATCCAGATAATCCATGCACTGCAGCACAAGATGCGACGGATCATAAAGCATATTACAACGCGCATGATTGTTGACGCGATCCAACATCATTTCGAACGTATCGCCATCATGTAGATCTTCACCGGGGTGAATTTCAAAACAGACGTCCACGCCCTGCTCTTCCGCATGATCAAAGATTGGCAGCCAACGGCGCGCCAATTCATCGAACGCTTCTTCGACCAATCCCGCTGGGCGCTGTGGCCACGGATACATATAAGGCCATGCCAGCGCGCCCGAGAACGACACCGTGCGATCAATGCCAAGGTTGCGCGATGCGGTGATCGACTTTTTCACCTGATCCACGCCCCAGGCTTGCCGCGCTTTGGGATTACCGCGCACTTCGGGCGCTGCGAAATTGTCAAAAGCCATGTCATAGGCTGGATGCACCGCGACCAGCTGCCCTTGCAGGTGTGTTGAAAGATCGGTGATCTCCACCCCATTCTCGCGCGCTTGACCGGCTAAATCATCACAATAGGCCTTGCTGCTGGCCGCCTTATCCAGATCAAAGATGCGCCCGTCCCATGATGGGATTTCCACGCCTTTGTACCCGAATTCAGCCGCCTTCTTGGTAATGCCATCCCACGTGTTATACGGCGCTTCGTCGCTGACAAACTGCGCCAGAAATAACCCCGGCCCTTTGATAGTCTTCATAATGTGTCCTCCCGATTGGGTGTTGTTATAAGAGTGAAGTGCGAATGTGCTGGTATCCGTCGCGATAAACGGCCTCTGGGGATTCAGCGAAATCGCGCCAGACTTTGGTGGCCGCAGCCAAATCTGGCAGCCCGCGCCCGAAGGCTTCGATGGTCAACCAACCGTCATATCCGGTGTCTTTGATCGCAGCGAAGGTTTCGGCCCATGGGATATTTCCACGCCCCGGCACCCCGCGATCGTTTTCTGAGATATGGATGTGATGCACGACGTCTCTGTTGCGCGTAAGTGCACCAATGGGATCGGTTTCCTCTATGTTGGCGTGAAACGTGTCGTACATCGCGCGAATATTCGGATGGTCAATCGCGCGAATATGCGCGGCGAGCGCATCCATTGTGTTGAGCAAATAGCACTCAAATCGATTGAGCGCTTCCAAACAAACGGTGACGCCGCACTCGCGCGCATGCTGGCCAATTCTGCGTTGGCTCTCCAAAGAATGCTCAAGCTCTTGCTCTGTTGGTCCTGATCCAGAAAACAATCCCAATGTCGAATGGAGCGGGCCACTGATGCGATCAGCGCCCAGAACCTGCGCGCAATCAATTGCCCATTTCATCTGATCGATGCCCGCCTGCCGCACAGCCGCATCAGGTGAGATCAAATTATGGGCCGGATCGCCCAAGGCCGTCACTGCGGTGCGCTCTAATCCGAGATCATTCAACATACGCGCCGTTGCGGCATAGTCGTCAGCCGCACCGGAGAAGACAGGAATTTCGACACCATCAAAGCCCGTCTTACGAATATCGCGCAAAAGCGGTTCATGCTCTAGGCCAATCTGGGTCGTCCAAAGGAACATACACATGCCAATTTTCACCGCGCTCTCCCCTTCTTCGTTAGAATTGGTAATACCACAATTGCATTCTCGGTCAATCTGAACAAATCACAGACGCAAAGAAAATGAATGAAAAACAGAGAATATCCCAATTATTACTACTCAATTTGCAATGACATTCGGAATTTAGCGATTTCTCAGGCTTGACCCACGGAAAGTTTGAGTGATAATTGGTCCAACCAATTTATTGCCTTCGCGCTCGATCATGAGATCGTTTCGCAGTGAGGCACCTGACAACAAAGAGGAAACAAGATGCATCTATCGACTCACAACTGGATGCGCGCAGAACCGTTGGAAACAACCGTGCGCCGGATCAAAAAAATGGGCTACGAGAGCATCGAAATCTCTGGCGAACCGGATCAATACGATACCAAAGAGACACGCGCTTTGCTGAAAGAAACCGGCATGCGGTGCTGGGGCGCAGTGACGCTGACATTGGGCGAACGCAACCTTGCGGCAAAGGATCAGGGCCAGCGCGAACGTTCCGTGGATTATGTGAAAAGCGTTCTGACAATGGTGAGCGAGCTGGAAGGTGAAATCATCACCCTTGTCCCCGCAACGGTTGGTAAAGTGGTCCCAGATGGCACCCCAGAAGAAGAATGGGATTGGGTTGTTGATGCGACTAAAGAGTGCTTCCATCACGCGAAAAAAGTCGGTGTTAAGATCGCGATTGAGCCTCTGAACCGCTTTGAGACGTACTTCTTTAATCGCGGCGCTCAGGCCTTGGCGCTTGCCGATGCTGTCAGTCCCGAAGTGGGCGTCTGCCTTGATGCATTCCATATGAACATTGAAGAAGAGGATATGTATCAAACGATCCTCGATATGGGGGATCGTCTGTTTGATTTTCACGTCGCTGAAAACAATCGTTTCGCTGCCGGACTTGGTCATATTGATTGGGCGCGCGTGGTCAAAACGCTCGAAAAAGCAGGATATAACGGCGCGCTGACCAACGAATTCGTCGCCCCCGTAGATCGCACCCCTGCTGCGCCTTATCCCGATATGGTGGACACAAACCCAAGCGACATTTCACCCGAGCAATTGCAGTTCATTCTCGATCACGGATCAAACGTGCTGACAGAAGACTTCTACGCCGATCAAATGCA
This sequence comes from Planktotalea sp., assembly GCF_039984035.1. Classification (GTDB taxonomy): domain Bacteria; phylum Pseudomonadota; class Alphaproteobacteria; order Rhodobacterales; family Rhodobacteraceae; genus Planktotalea. The sequence goes on from NZ_JBDWVM010000046.1 coordinate 3,766, forward strand.
AATCACCGCAGATACGATCCTGCCGCTGATTAAGTAATTGATTTCTCTTCGCATGTGGCCTCTGGGCTGCGGGCGAGCGACAAAGGGTTTGTTATGAAAATTGCATCAGCTGAGGCATGGTGGGTTCAAATTCCGATTGAGCCCGAGAAGCAACATGTCAGTGATTTTGGGCGACTGCGCACCTTCGATGCCGCGATTTTGCGCATTGAAACCGATGATGGATTGGTCGGTTGGGGCGAAGCCAAGAATGCGGCGGGCAGCGCTGGAAGTTACGGCACGCTTGTCCATCTCTTGAACCATGAATTCGGCCCGAAAATCATTGGCAAAGACCCAGCTGATGTCACGTGGATCTGGGAAGATCTCTATAACGGTGTGCGCGCTGAAAAAGCGCGCAGCTCTGGCCATGTGATGCCTGAACTCGCACGTCGCGGCATGACCATTGCCGCGATCAGTGCAATCGATATCGCCCTCTGGGACATTCTTGGCAAAGCGGATGGCAAACCTGTCTGGCAGCTGCTTGGGGGGCGCAAATCTGATCGGTTGCGCGCCTATGCCTCTGGCGGTTGGGCCGACAAGGATAACATCGGCGATCAACTGCTTAGCTACGTTGACGCGGGCGGCTTTGACGGGCTGAAAATGCGCGTTGGCTCTATGGATGGCACGCCACAACGCTCTGCCGAACGCGTGATCGCTGCGCGAAAGGCAATCGGCCCCGATATTGATCTGATGGTAGACGCTCACGGAACCTTCAGCGTCGCGGATGCCAAGCGTTTTGCTTACCTTGTGCGCGATTGCGATCTCGCATGGTTCGAAGAGCCCGTGACCGGCGACGACAAGCTCGGCATGGCCGAAGTGCGCGCCGCCTCCCACGTGCCGATCGCCGCTGGGGAATCCGAAGCGACACGATTTGATTTCCGCGACATGATCACCGCGCGCAGCGTTGATATCTTGCAACCCGACCCCGCCTGCTGCGGCGGTATCACAGAAACGATGCGCATTGGTACGCTCGCTTCTGCCTTCAACTTACGCCTCGCGCCGCACCTTTGGGCCGGTGCGCCCTGTTTCTTTGCGGGACTGCATGTTTGTGCGGCATCTCCCGCGAGCTTTACCGTTGAATTCTCGCTCGGCGCGAACCCGATGATCCATACGTTGTCAAAGACGCCCGTAAAAGTTAAGGACGGAATGATTGCCATTCCCGAAACCCCTGGAATCGGGTTGGATATGGATGAAAGTGTAATTGGTAAATTCGCCAAAAAAGGGTGACATGCAACAAGAGGACTTCCTACCCAAGCTCGCAACGCATCTGATCGTTGTCGCCAAGGCAAACGGCGGCAAAGCCCCTTCAGAGCGCGAATTGGCAGAACACTTCGGTGTCAGCCGCGGACAAATCCGTGAATCGCTGGCGATTTTGGAAGCCATGCAGGTCATTGAGCGACGCGCCAAATCCGGAATTTACCTCAACAACGGGCAGCAAGGCATTGAACAGCTTGCATTTTTCGCAAGAGCTGGATTGCCCGTTGATCCAAAACAGATTTACGAAGCGGTTGAAGTTCGTAAAATTCACGAGATCAAAGCCGCAGAACTTGCAGCAGACCGCGCAACGGACGAAAATTTTGCTGCGCTGGAAGACATCCTGAGCAAATCCGAAAAGCTCGTGAACGAAGGTAAAGGCCTCGAACAGCTCGATCACGACTTTCACTTGGAAATCGTGCGCGCAACGCAAAACGAAGTCTTCTACAAACTGTGCACGACCTTTTACGTTCTAAGCGAAAAACGGTTGG
>NZ_JBDWVM010000047.1:0-6022 GCF_039984035.1 Planktotalea sp.
AGCGGCCGCATTGGCAAACCATTCAGCCGCAAGCGCGAAATCCTGAGGAACACCATCGCCGCGCAAATAGCGCAGGCCAAGCTGGGTTTGCGCACTCATTTGGCCCGCTTGTGCAGAAGCCTGCAACTGCTCCAAGGGCAGGGCAGCCTCTTGCGCGACACTTTGAGTGCCGAAAAGTGCCATCAGCATCGCCAAACGCAGCAACAACCCTCTCATTCGGAAACACCTGTGACCGTTTGCTCTGTATTTGGCGCACGATTTGCCGCTTCTTCAAAAAAGGCGCGGGCAATTTTCTGAGCTTCTGACACTTGATCAGGCGTCATCAGATCAACAATCAAATCACGGGTTTCAATAGACTCTTCATGACCCCCTGCCGCCGCAACATTTAACCATGCATAGGCGTTCACGTAATCCAGCTCTATGCCATCACCCGTGGCCAATGCAGCGCCGAGTTGGTGTTGCGCCGCGACGTGACCGGCAATGGCTGCGCTTTCGATCAGGGCGAAACCATCGTCCGTTTTGCCCTCCTGCGTCAGATACCAACTGCCAAGCGCGGCCTGAGCGCTGCGCACGCGCGCATCAACCTGCGCCTGCATCCAATTTACCGCTGTTTCATTGTCTGGTTCTTGCAAAAGCGGGGCAATCCATTTCACCAAATCATGCGGCGCATAAGCATCGTCCATCCGCCCTGCGAGCGCCAATTGGCTGACGCGTTTTAACCCTGCCGGATCGCCCTGCGTCGCTGCAAGTTCGTATAACTCGACCGCTTTCTTGATGTTCGCTTCCGTCCCGCGACCTGCCTCGGTCATACCGGCCAATGCCATGGTCGCACGGGCCAAGCGGCGGTAAGAGGCCTCTTCAAAATAATGCAGTGCAAGCGCATCATCATTTGGAATTACAGTGCCTTGAAAATACGCCAATGCAAGGTTGTTCATCGCGCCCGGCTCGCCCGCGTCTGCCGCTGCGGTCAGCCAACGCAACGCCTTTTCTGCGTCTGGCGCTTTGCCATTGATCCCTTGCAAATATGCGGTGCCAAGGCTGCGCTGCGCCAAAATATGACCCGCTTCTGCGGCTTTAGTGAACCACTGTACCGCTTGGGAGTCCGACTGGTTCACCCCAGCGCCGACCTCATAGGACAAGGCCAATGAATACTGCGCGTCTCTTTGACCGTTCGCAGCAGCTTCCTCCATCCAGCGCAGTGCTTCTTTGTTGTTCTGCGCCGTTCCAACCCCTTGCGCATAGGCGCGGCTCAATTCGTATTGCGCATCTTTGTTGAACCCTTCGCTGCTCGCCAACAACCAGTTAAAGGAGGCAACGGCATCCGCTTCGACCCCTTGTCCCCTGCGATAGAGAAGACCCAAGTAATATTGCGCTTCCGCATTTCCGCGCGCCGCCGCATTCAGAAAAAGGGACGCCGCGCGTTTCGGATCGCGTGTTTCCTTTGGTTGGCTCAGCAGCGCGCGAGCAAGCAAGGTCGCCGCCTCAGGATGATTTTGCGCAACGGCCTTTTCCAACCATTCCACGCCCTCGGCCACGTTTTGCGGACCACCGCGCCCCTCTAGCAAAATGCGCCCGTAGCGATATTGGGCCAGCGGTGTGTCCAAGGTGTTTGCGAGATGTTCCAAACCTTTGCGCGCTTCAGCAAAGTCACCGCGCTGCCACGCCTGTTCCACAGCCGCCATTGTCGGAGGCGCGGCATCCTCTTGCGCCTGCGATGGCAGTCCAGAAAGGGAAAGGCCTGCGATCAAAACGAAACTGCAGAGCTTGGATAAAGGAGCGGTCATGTTGTGAAGGTTCCAGCGTCAAAAGGTTGAATATTAAAGACATAAAATGCATCGGGCAGGATAGGAGATGTTTGCCTCAAGTCAATTCACCTTGAACGCGCGCGCGGAATTTCAACTCAACATACGGGCGAGCCAAATCGCAAAGGTGGCCGCACACAGCGCCGTGCCAAAGGGCAGAGGCGTTTGCAAATTAACGCGCTGCGCACGATTGAGCTGTTGAACAAGCGCGACGCTTAGTGCCGTGCAGGCCGAAATCATCAACATCCATGGCAAGGTGAAAGGCCCGATAAAAGCCCCAAGCCCCACCATCAATTTCACATCGCCAAGGCCCAACCCTTCGCGGCCCCGAACCCTTTGGTAGCCAACACGCAAGATTAGAAAACTCATACCCCCGATCAGGGCACCATAAACGGCCTGCATGCCAATGCCGCTCGGCAAGCTGGCCAATGCGAGGGCCGACGCAGCGAGCGCGGCGTTCAGCACATCGGGCAGTCGAAACCAACGGGCATCCGCGATGGCCAAGGCGAGAAGCATCCACAGGAAGATCGTCGTTAAAACAGCGTCTAAGATGTGCCCTTGCGATGCGATCACCCCAAGAACAGCCGCCCCGATTGCCAGCACTTCGATATAGAAAACCCAAGGCGGGATTGACGATGTGCAGCCTTTGCACCGCCCACGCTGAACCAAAAAGCTCAGCACTGGGACCAGCTCAAACCAGCGCAACTTCGCTTTGCAGGACCGGCATGCGGAGGGCGTTACAATAACATCCTCGCCGCGTGGAAGGCGATCGACCAAGACGCCTAGAAACGACCCTACCGCTGGGCTAAGCGCGATCAACAGTATCGATAGAATTTCAAACTGAGACATCGAACGCCCTAAGCCATAGACAAGAGTACGCGCCGAGCCGTATCATAGGTTAAGATATTTGAGGACATTATATTATGTTGCGAGCGCAACCTGCTTTCGAACCAGATGCGGACGTTTCCGACACGTCCCGTGAGGCCGGATTTTCTCTACTCGAGCTAATGGTCGTGGTCGTGATCCTGTCGATCCTCGCGCTGGTCATTGTCCCGCGCGTCATTGACCGCCCGGATCAGGCACGCGCAGCGCGCGCACAATCTGACATCGCAGCCGTTGCCAGCGCGGTCCAGCTCTACCGCCTCGACAACTTTCAATATCCAACCACACAGCAGGGGCTCGCTGCCTTGGTGAGCGCACCGACAACAGACCCAGTGCCGCAAAATTGGGCCACAAAAGGGTATATGGATCGGGTGCCGGTGGACCCATGGGGGCAACCCTATCAGTATTTACAGCCCGGCGTTCATGGCGATTTTGATGTGTTTACCTTTGGGGCCGATGGTGTGGCTGGCGGCAGCGGCGCCAATCAGGACATCGGATCATGGACCCAAAACTAGGTTCCACATCTGGCCACGCAGACGCAGGCGTCACGTTGATCGAACTGCTCGTTGTTGTCGCGATTATGTCGGTCTTGGCAACGGGCGTCACTATCACCGCCCTGCGCCCCAGTCCGAAAGCGGCCAGCTCTGATCATGCATGGTTCGAGCGCAGTTTTAACACCAATCGCACACTCGCCATTCAGGGCCGCACCAGCCGCGGCCTGAACGTACAGCCAAATGGTTTGGTTCCCGTGCACATGGGCAAGGATGGATGGGTCTCTGCAAAAAGCGCACATCGTTGGCGCGGGCGCGTTGCGCTCAGCGCCGCGCGCATCAGCGGCGCGTCTCAGGGACAACCCGACATCGTGTTTCTGTCAAATGGGCAAACCAATCCCTTTGATATCTCTTTTACATCAGGACAATTGCAAACCCTGAGATGTCGCAGCGACGGATGGACAGGCCTGATATGCGACGACGCTTAAAACAGGATCAAGGCCTCACTCTGGTCGAGCTTGCTGTTGCTGTTTTGGTGCTCTCAATCGGCAGCATTGCTGCCCTTCGTGCAACGGATCAATCCCGCGTTGTCATCGGCGGAAGCGAGACGCGCAGCTTCGCGCAGATCGCCGCCCGCAATCGGGCGGAAGAGCTGAAACTACTCGGACCAAGTGCCAATCTGCCAAGCTCTGTCACCTTGGGTGGTCAGACATTTGAGCTTGAGCAAGACAATGAAACAACTGCCGGTGGCTTTGTTAAATCAACCATCACCGCCAAAAGCCAAAGGGGGGGCGCTCTTTATATAGTATACCTTCCCTTTAACCGGTGAGCACCATGCGCGGGCATAAAGACAGCGGCCTTAGCCTGATCGAATTGGTGGTCGCGATGGCAGTGTTCGCCCTCGTTGCGATTATGGGTTTGCAAAGCCTGACAGGCATGCTGCGCAATCGCGATCATCTGGTCGAACTGAGCGAAAACACCCATGAATTGGGTCAAGCCGTGGCTCTCCTGCGCAATGATCTCAGCGCATTGGTGCCATTTTTGTTTTTCCCGCCAGAGCGACAAGCCCCGCAATCTGCCCTGCGCTTAACAGGGTCAAGCACCCGCCTGTCTTTATCGATTGCCGGTCAACCCAGCCTTGGCGCCAACGATCAACTGGGCGCCATGCATCGCAGTGAATGGCGATACGACGGCGCGACAAACACCTTGTCGCGTGCGGTTTGGCCGACGCTTATTCCAGCGCGCCCAAATGCCCGCAGCTCCGAGGTGGTCATTTTGCGTGAAATCGATGGATTTAGCGCGCGCAGCTATTGGCCTGTTGAAGGGTGGATCAACGGGTTGCGCCAACCCAATTCGGCCAACACCACCACCAACGCAATAGACAGCGATCAAACCGCAAGCTCTGCAATTGTCTATTCCAGCACATTGCCCTTGGCTGTGGAAATTACCCTGCATACGCAAGAATTCGGCGATATTCCCTTGGTGCATAGCCTCAGATGACGACAAACAGACACACATCACATGCCGGGTTTGTCCTTGTGAATGCTTTGGTCTTGGTCGCGGCATTGGCGGCAGTTGCGGTCCTTTTATTGTCCCGCGCCGAAGAGGGACGCGCGCGATTGGAAGCCACGCAAACAGCGGATCAACTGTCGCTCTATCTGGATGGCTTTGAAACCGTCGCAATTGCAGTTCTCGATCAGGACCGCGCGAACGGTGCCATTGATCATGCGACGGACGCTTGGGCGCGCTCTGAGTATGCCGTTGATGTGGATCGCGGCCGTATCGCCGGCAACATCAAAGACATGCAAGGTTTGTTCAACATCAACTGGCTGACCAACAGCGAAGACCAAGCCACAAGCGAAGCATTTGATCGACTGCTTGCTTTGGCGTCTGTCTCATCCCAAGCAGGGGCCGCAATCCGTGGCTTTATTCGCAACGGCGGACCAGAACAGCGCCAAGCCTATGCACGTCAAACCCCTGCGCTTGATCCCGTTGGCGGGCCTCTCTTGATGTTCGATCAACTCCGCCAGATCCCATCGCTGTCAGATCGGGATATCGAACGGCTAAGCACCGTCGCCACGGCGCTACCGGGGGACAGCACGCTCAACATTAATACAGCATCGCGCAGCGTCCTTGCCAGTTTACTGCCCGATTTGCGCCCTGCCGCTTTGAACACAGTGCTTTCGCGGCGCTCCCGTGAACCTTTCGGATCGGTAGAAGAATTCGTGCTGCTCATAGAAGCATCCCTTGGCAGTTCTCTAGACGATATCTTCCCCGCGACGCGGCTATCGGTTGGCTCTGATTGGTTTCAGGTGGATGCCACCGCAACGCTCGGGCCACGGATCGCATCCCGCCGCGCCGTTCTCTTTCGCCAACCCTTGCCCGCAGGCATTTCAACCCATTGGCGCGTCAGCTATTACCCCTAAACTTTGACCATTGAACTCTACCCGAGCAACTTGCATCCTGACCCAGCTTAAAATCCATGAACGAGATAGTTTTTGAAAACGCCTGCCGCCTCCACGCTTGATCCTCGGTTCGTCTACTTGACCGACAAAGGCGCAGTTGCACGCAAACGCCAGATCGGGCTGATCCCAGGTGCGGCAGCGCCTGTTCTCACACTGGAACTACCCCCTGCCTTGCGCGGCCAAGCACGCGAGCAAGTGGCACGGCGACAAATCTTAGACCGCTTCGGGCTGGGCGAAGATGATGTTGATATGTGGCCCTTTGTATTGTCGCCCACAGACAACGCGGGCGCTTGGACCAAGGTGCTTATCGCAGACAGCGCCAGCGTGGCCGATTGGCGCGAACGGGCAGGGACACAGGCCAAGACAGTGCTGCCAGATTATC
>NZ_JBDWVM010000048.1:0-4448 GCF_039984035.1 Planktotalea sp.
GTTGGTTCACATTTTCAATGACGGAGGGACGGGCCAAGTGAGTCGGATCACTCAAATATTAGAGTGGCTAAATTACCTTGATCCTAACTCGTTCGCGGCGTCAAGACGCTGCTCTTCGTTTAACATCTGGTAATAGCGCTAACAGGGCGGTATAGCTGCGATTTCACATACAACCTCATTGGGAGAGAACAGATGAGCGAATGGCAGAAATCGGACTGGCGCAACAAGCCACGGGTCCAAATGCCGGATTATACCGATGCGGCGGCACTGGCCTCTGTTGAAGGTCAGCTCTCTGCTTATCCACCCTTGGTATTTGCAGGCGAAGCGCGGAAATTGAAAGCTCAGCTTGGTGCGGCCGCACGCGGCGAAGCGTTTTTGCTTCAGGGCGGCGATTGCGCAGAAAGCTTTGAGCAATTCAGCGCAGATGGCATCCGCGATACGTTCAAAGTGATGCTGCAAATGGCGATGGTTCTGACCTATGGCGCAAAGGTGCCTGTGGTCAAAGTTGGCCGTATGGCGGGTCAATTCGCTAAACCACGCTCTGCGAACACAGAAACAGTAGATGGCATCGAGCTGCCGAGCTACCGTGGTGACATCATCAACGAACTCGCCTTCACACCAGAAGCGCGTATTCCTGATCCAAAGAAGATGCTTCAGGCTTACACACAAGCCGCCGCAACTCTGAACCTGCTGCGCGCCTTTTCAACAGGCGGTTATGCAGACGTGCATGAGGTCCATTCCTGGACACTTGGCTTCACCGAAGGTGAGCAAGCCGCAGAATACCGTGAAATGGCAAACCGCATTGGCGATACGCTTGATTTCATGACAGCGGCGGGCCTCAATAGCGATCAAGAACCAAACTTGAAAACTGTTGATTTCTACACGTCTCATGAATCGCTTTTGCTCGAGTATGAAGAAGCGCTGACGCGTTTGGACAGCACATCCGGCAAATGGCTGGCTGGCTCCGGTCACATGATCTGGATCGGTGATCGCACCCGTCAGCCAGACGGCGCGCATGTTGAATTCGCACGCGGCGTTCAAAACCCGATTGGTCTGAAATGTGGTCCAACAACCACGGCGGATGACTTGAAGGTTCTGATGAACAAGCTGAACCCTGAAAACGAGCAGGGCCGTCTCACACTGATCGCGCGCTTTGGCGCCGGTAATGTCGCCGAGCATCTGCCACGTTTGATCAAAGCGGTTCGTGAAGAAGGCGCAGAGGTTCTTTGGACCTGTGATCCAATGCACGGCAACACGATCAAATCGTCCACTGGCTATAAAACGCGCCCATTTGACAGCGTTCTACGCGAAGTGCGTGAGTTCTTTGGTGTGCACAGCGCCGAAGGCACGATCCCGGGCGGCGTTCACTTTGAAATGACAGGCCAAGACGTGACCGAATGCACAGGCGGTGTTCGCGCTGTAAGCGATGAAGACTTGTCTGATCGTTACCACACAGCTTGTGATCCACGCTTGAACGCAAGCCAATCTTTGGAACTCGCTTTCCTCGTTGCAGAAGAATTGTCTGCGCGCCGTGGAACGGCACAGGCCAAAGCCGTATAATTTCGGCCTTGAAAACAGCAAAGAAAAGGACGCTCTGGCATATCAGAGCGTCCTTTTTTACATGTGTCGTTAGACGTTAATCGTTACAGACTACGAGGCGCAAACCGCTGGGTTTGGGGGTTTGAAGCGTGGAAGACACCGTGCGCTGGGACCGGAACACCGTTGGCTTTTCTGCGAAAGCGTAGCTCGGCTGTTCAGTGGGGCGCGTAAATTCGGGTACTTGGTTCGGGAGCGCGCGGACAGGATCACCGGTCAGATTACTGCTGCGCAGCGAAGCAACCTGAAAACGACGCGGCTTGCGGTTTAACCCTTTGGGCAGGTCAAGACAGCCGGCGATCCGGCTCACGTCACCTTCTTCGTCACTCATAGGAAGCAAAAGCATGCGTCCCTGAATGATCTTACGGGTAATGCCCACGCGCGCGGTCAATTCGAGAACAACCATAGATGGATTGTTGAAGATTTCCGTCGTCGCCTCTGCGATGACATCTCTGGCCTCAGGATCAAAGAACGACGTCAACGGCATGCCGCGCACGTCCATGCCGAGCACATCATTCATAACAGTGCCTGCAACGCGGATGCGGGCAACGCGCGGTGCGATTTTTTCAGCGATAAATGTGTTGGAAAGGGTGGAGGCAACCCCGCGAGGATCAAATTCATTCCGTGTCGGCATGATGCGTGCGCCGCGCAGTGCGTCCCAATAGGCATGTAAATCGCGGCACCCTGGGAAATTAGCCAAGGGGGCGTTTCGCATGATAGATACCACGTTAGAAGTACCTGCATCTGTGTGATCGAGGATTAAATCTTTGGACACGTCGGCTACCTTTACACGTTTCAAACTTTTGCTTCGGAGCAGCGGGTTTGAGCAGTTGATTAAACTTATCGGAACTTTTGTTACTGAAACCTTAATAGAATGGTTTCTTTGAAAAATTGAGACAATTCTATCTTATTGGTTAATCGCGCGAAGCAGGCTTTGCAGGTTTACGCCGCGAATTATGCTGGCAAAACTTGCACGTAGAGGTGCATTTGGCTTAGGAGCAAAGGGCAACAAAAGAGAGGCACTTGCATGCTCACATCCATGACAGGGTTCGCGGCCCGCACTGGTCGCGCTGACGGTTTTTCCTGGGGCTGGGAGCTACGGGCTGTCAACGGCAAGGGCTTTGATCTACGGTTTCGCATGCCCGATTGGCTTGGCGCGCTTGAGGCAGATATCCGCAAACAGGTCACAGCCAGCGGCGTCGCACGCGGATCTATTTCGCTGAATTTGCGTATTGCCCGTGAAGCCGGTGAAAACGCTGTTGAAATCAACGAAGATGCGCTGAACCGTGTGCTTGAGGCCATCGCGCAAATTGAAGATCGGGCAGGGGCGCAAGGCGTGAACCTGACCCCAGCCAGCGCAAGCGATGTGATGAACTTTCGCGGCGTGATGGATGCCCCGCAAAACCGCGAAGCGAGCGAAGAGTTGCTCGACGCCTTGCGCGCGGACATTGCCCCACTTCTCGAAAGCTTCAATGCCATGCGCGCGGCTGAAGGCGCATCGCTGCATGCGGTGCTTACGCGCCAATTGGATGAAATCGAAACACTGACACAATCCGCGCAGGGCCTTCTTGGGGAACGCTCTGACGATATGAAGCGTAACTTCGAAGCGGCTATTGCCCGCGTGATGGAAAGCCGCGCCGAGATGGACGAGGCCCGCATGGCGCAAGAAATTGCTGTGCTGGCTGTGAAATCCGATGTCACAGAAGAAATCGACCGCCTGCATGCGCATATCAGCGCGGCGCGTGATTTGGTCGCGAGCGGTGAGCCTTCTGGTCGTAAACTCGACTTTCTGTGCCAAGAATTTAATCGTGAAGCCAATACTCTTTGCTCAAAAGCGCAAAATGCAGGGCTGACGGAAATTGGTCTGGCGCTCAAAGTCCTGATCGATCAAATGCGCGAACAAGTGCAGAATGTGGAGTAACTCATGAGCGATCGTCGCGGCCTTCTCATCATCCTGTCCTCGCCCTCTGGCGCGGGCAAATCCACGCTCGCAGGGCGCTTGCGCGCTTGGGATGATAGCGTACGCTTTTCCGTTTCTGCCACGACGCGGTCCCCGCGCGAGGGTGAAGTCGATGGCGAAGATTATCATTTCACCAATGAGGCTGATTTCAAAGCGGCGGTGACCGAGGGCGAGATGCTCGAACATGCTCATGTATTCGGTAACTTCTATGGTTCGCCCAAAGGTCCTGTTCAGGCTGCGATTGATGCGGGTCAAGACGTGCTCTTTGACATCGATTGGCAAGGCGCGCAGCAAATCCGTAACTCCGCGCTTGGCCAGCACACATTGTCGATCTTCCTTTTACCGCCCTCCATCACTGAGCTGCATCGCCGTTTGGTGAGCCGCGCAAAGGACAGCGAAGAAATCATTGAGCGCCGCATGTCCAAGAGCTGGGATGAGATTTCCCACTGGGATGGCTATGATTTCGTTCTGGTCAATGACGATCTGGATGCCACGGAAGAACAACTCAAAACCATCATCACCGCCACGCGTATGCGTCGATCGCAGCAGCCGGATTTGATGGACCATGTGCGCAACCTGCAAGCCCAATTCGAGGATATTTCATGACGGTATTTTCCCTTGGTGATCTCACACCCAACATCGCAGACGACACATGGATCGCGCCGGACGCCAATGTCATCGGCAATATCGTATTGGAAGAGGCCTGTTCCGTCTGGTTCGGTTGCACCCTACGCGGTGACAACGAGCTGATCCACATTGGCGCGGGCACGAACGTTCAAGAAAACACCGTCATGCACACCGACCCGGGCTTTGGCCTTACCATTGGCGCAGGATGTACGATTGGCCACAAAGTCATGCTTCATGGCTGCACCATTGGTGAGAACACGCTGAT
>NZ_JBDWVM010000049.1:0-1664 GCF_039984035.1 Planktotalea sp.
GATCGCCATCTTCGAATACATCAACGGCTTCTACAATCCAAGACGACGCCATTCAGCACTGGGCTGGAAAAGCACCGCCGCTTTCGAACGCAAGGTGGCTTAAACAAGCACCGGGGGCGGCACTAAACCGTGATAGGTCCATTGACACCAAGCTCTGCGAGTATACCACGAACCATGTTTACGATTTGGGTGCGCTGCCTGACGATGAGGTCCTGTGCGCGGTGGACTGATACCGTAGCTTGCCTACCCGTCGTCGTTGGTTTGAAAAAGCGCATGTTAGGCCGCGCGACGGCTTCACAAGTCGCTTCGGCATTAGCAGCATCGGACTTTCCACGTTTGACGAGAATTTTGACATAGGATGGTGGGATCAAACGAACACCTGCAGTATGGCGCATTCCGATACCGGATGGAGCAGGAGCCATCCACTATCGTTGGTGGATACTATCAACACGCTCAATGCCGCGTCAGAGCAGTAAGGCCAGACGCTTACAGCATATATCGGTAAAACTATTTTTAATAAGTATATGGCGCACGTGACTAATCCTTAAGATGTGCCGTCATTGCATCTAGCGCCAAGATGTACCCGAAGGCGCCAAAGCCGCAGATCACACCAACACAGACCCTAGAAATATAGGATGTGTGGCGAAATTCTTCACGTGCGTGCACGTTGCTGAGATGTAGTTCAATCGCCGGCAGCTCAACAGAAGCGATCGCGTCCATCAGCGCAATTGATGTGTGTGTGTAAGCACCAGCATTGAGGATCAAACCATCATGCGTGCCACGTGCCGCGTGAATGGCATCAATCAGCGTGCCTTCGTGATTTGACTGCAAAAAGCCGAGGTTGGTTCCATGGTTAGCGCACCATGTTCGGCAGGTATTCTCGATATCTACGAGGGTCGTGGTTCCGTAGACGTCGGGCTGCCGTGTCCCAAGAAGGTTTAAGTTGGGGCCGTTCAAGATGAGTATCGAAGGCATAATGTGCTCTCAGCTGGGTTTTCCGTTGCATAGTCCTTAACGTGATGGGCTGTCCAGCAATACGCATTGTCGTGATGCCGGAAAATAAAAGAGTGGACCTTCTCAAAATACGCGATGATTCAGGATTCACTTGTAAGATGATGGCTACATTGTAGCATCTCGAAATGGTTAACGCAGTTTTTCCAGTGGCCCGATGTGTCAGTTGATAGGCGCCAGTCCGCGGGGCTTGTGCGCTTTGTGAAACTAACCTAGCAACTTCAAGATCGCGCCAAACGGAAAATGGAGATCATCTACTTGTAGTGTGTGACGTACTGGCCGGTTTTGATAGGTCTGTGGCGTGTCGTCATGAAGCGCGGGTTTGATCATGATCTTGCGAACAGCCTTGCCGCCGCGTTTGACAATTTACCAAAATGACCGCTTTGCGCTTGCGCCAACCCAATTGCACCGCTTGCGATGAGTGCTTTATGTAAAATAAACATAATCAGTATTATAAATCAAATATAGTGTAGCCGCAAAGCGATGGCGAGCCAAGTTTGGCGGTATGCACTGCACGTCAGGGTATCGCGCAGCGATGTCCCGAGAGTGGACGCCTCCCTCATCACAGAGATGAAGGACATGGCCGAACAGAACCGGCGTCTCAAGAAGATGTATGCTGAGATGAGCATGCAGAATGATCTGCTGAAGGAAGC
>NZ_JBDWVM010000050.1:0-8271 GCF_039984035.1 Planktotalea sp.
CTTGGCATCGCCATACCAAACGCTCGTATCCAAGGTCGTCCATACCAAGACACATCAATAGAAAGATCGCTTCACGCGCCCCGCGCGTCCCTTGGATTTGGGGAGCGAACCAAATGCTCCCAATCTCAAATGCACCGTCGCTTTGATAGACATCGCAGATCGAAAGCCAACCTTGCGCTTGTCCTGTTTCATCCCTGACGACCCAGAACGGTTGATCCTCGCGCGTGGAAAGATCTTCGATCAGCGTGGCAAGCGCCTGCTGATCCTTAAAGGGACCATAGCGCAAATAGGTAAAACTCTCGGGTGCTGATTGCGCAGCGACCCATAGCTCTGGCAGATGATCCAAAGACATCGGCTCAAGCCGGATATATCGGCCGTCAATATCGGACTTGTTCGGGAACGCCCAATGGCTCACATCGATTTTAGTTCCGAACATTGGCAATCCAATCCTAACGAGGGTCAACTCCCCCGATAGGTTGAATATCCATAGGGCGAAAGCAAGAGCGGCACGTGATAATGTGCCTCTTCAGACATGCCAAACCGAATAGGCACCTGCCCTAGAAACAACGGATCATCCTTGATCCCACATTGCTCGCGCAAATACTCTTCCGCGAAAAAGATTAGCTCATATGTTCCGATCTTGAATTTGCCTTCAGGCAGGATCGGCGTATCGGTTCGACCGTCCTCATTCGTGACACTTTCAGCAATCTTTTTGTGCGAATTGCCTGAAACGCGGTAGAGCGCAATTTTTAGCCCCGCAGCAGGACAGCCGCGTGCCGTGTCCAAGACATGTGTTGTTAAATATCCAGCCATGGCGCTTTTACTCCTAAAGTGCTCATTAAATATGCGGTTTTTCCTGTTGGTAGGAAAGATTGTTCGATCCTATAGTGCATTCGCTTTTTTTTGAAAAAACTTTGAGATTTTCTGGTTTATCACAAGGTCACCTAGGAGACTACACGCATGACACGCTACCCCCGCGATATGCACGGATACGGCGCAACGCCGCCCGCCGCGAATTGGCCCAATGGCGCGAAAATCGCTGTTCAGATCGTGATGAACTACGAAGAGGGCGGCGAAAACAACATCCTTCATGGTGATGCAGCGTCTGAGGCGTTTCTGTCCGAAATCGTTGGTGCTGCTGCTTGGCCCGGTCAGCGTCATTGGAACATGGAAAGCATCTATGAATACGGCGCGCGCGCGGGGTTTTGGCGTCTGCACCGTTTGCTCGAAAACACACCTATTACGGTTTATGGCGTTGCCACCGCCCTTGCCCGCGCCCCTGCACAGGTGCGCGCGATGAAAGAGGCAGGTTGGGAAATCGCCAGCCACGGCTTGAAATGGATCGAATACAAAGACGCCACGCCA
Organism: Planktotalea sp.; assembly: GCF_039984035.1. Taxonomy (GTDB): domain Bacteria; phylum Pseudomonadota; class Alphaproteobacteria; order Rhodobacterales; family Rhodobacteraceae; genus Planktotalea. The sequence continues at coordinate 1,366 of NZ_JBDWVM010000050.1, forward strand.
GAGGCCGAAAAGGCCGATATGGACGAGGCTATTCGCCTGCACACCGAAGTCGTAGGAGAACCACCGCGCGGTTGGTATACGGGGCGCTGCTCTGACAACACTGTGCGGCTCGCTGCGGAAAACGGCTCTTTCGCCTATGTCGCGGATTCTATCGCTGATGATGTGCCCTATTGGATGGAATTTGGCGAGCGCGATCAGCTCGTTGTACCCTATACAATGGATGCAAACGATATGCGCTTTGCCACGCCGCAAGGTTTCAACACGGGCGCGCATTTCTTTGAATATCTCAAGGCCAGCTTCGATGTGCTTTACGAAGAAGGTGGGCGTATGATGTCTATCGGTCTGCACTGTCGCCTGATGGGTCGTCCGGGCCGCGCGCAGGCGCTTCAACACTTTTTGGACTATGCAAACAGCCATGAAGGTGTCTGGTTCGCCACGCGCGAGCAGATCGCAGATCACTGGGCGGCGCAAAACCCACATGCCCGCCGCGAACGCCCTTCCGAAATGGATAGAGAGACATTCGTTGCAAAATACGGCTCTATTTTCGAGCACTCGCCTTGGATCGCTGAAGGCGCCTTCGCACTCGAACTTGGACCAATGCACGACACAGCAATCGGGTTACACAACGCGCTCTGCCGGATTTTCCGCTCTGCCAGCCACGAGCAACGGCTCAATGTGCTAAAGGCTCATCCCGATCTTGCTGGGAAACTCGCGCAGGCCAACACCCTCACCGCGGAAAGCACCTCTGGACAAGCCTCAGCAGGGCTGGATCACCTCACTGAGGATGAGAAGGTCCAGTTCACTTCACTCAATTCGCAATATATGGCGAAACATGGTTTTCCCTTTATCATAGCGGTGCGCGATCACGACAAAGCGTCGATTCTGGCTGCCTTTCACCGCCGGATCGAAAACACGCAAGAGATCGAATTTAGCGAGGCTTGCAAACAGGTAGAACGCATCGCTGATTTCCGTCTGATGGATATCCTTCCATGAGTGCAGAGATCGTGATCCAGCCGATCACGGCAACGGCATTTGCCCCATATGGTGATCTGTTTGATTGCTCGGGCGATGCCGACATGATCATCAACCTCGGCAAATGCGGCCGCTTCCATGATCGGGCGCAAATGGACTTTGGCACTGGGCGTGCAGGTCTTAGCCTGTTCAAGGCGGAGATCCGCAGCCTGCCGTACGAGTTTGCCATTCTAGAGCGTCATCCGCTTGGCAGTCAGGCCTTTGTCCCAATGTGCGAAAACGGTTTCCTCGTGATTGTTGCAGAAGATGCCAACGGCACGCCCATCAACCCTAAAGCCTTCGAAACGCAAGCTGGGCAGGCTATCAATTTTCATAAAGGCACATGGCACGGGGTGCTCACACCCCTTGCTGGCAGCGGCCAATTCGCTGTCATCGACCGCATTGGCGACGGCAATAACCTCGAAGAATTTTTGCTCAAAACACCACATGTTGTGGTAGGAGCCTAAACATGACCGACACAGAAGCGGTCATTTCCAACAGCTATGAAGGGGAGATACCAATGGCTGATACTTCACTGGGCGCATACAGCGATCCAAATACGACGCCCCCACTCGGGCAAGCAATCCCGCTTGGTGCACAGCACGTTTTGGCAATGTTTGCGTCAAACGTAACACCATCCATCATCGTTGCCGGCGCAGCTGGCCTTGCGTTTGGTGGACCTGAGCAGGTTTATCTTATCCAGATGGCGATGCTGTTCGCTGGCATCGCGACATTGTTCCAAACAGTCGGCATCGGCCCGGTCGGTGCGCGCCTTCCGATCATGCAAGGTACATCGTTCGCCTTCGTCGGCGTTCTCGCGGGCATCGCGGCAACACAAGGCCTCGGCGTTGCGCTGACGGCCTGCATCATCGGCGGTGTCATCCACTTCCTCCTCGGTTCAGTTATCCAACACCTGCGGTTCTTGTTCCCACCGCTCGTTACAGGCCTCGTGATCCTTGCGATTGGTCTTTATCTGATCCCTGTTGCGATCAAATACGCAGCTGGTGGCGCAGCATCCTTCCAGATGGAAGCGGAAAGCTTCGGCTCGCTCAAGCACTGGTCCGTCGCCCTGACAGTGATCGTTGTGTCCTTGGTTCTAAAGTTCTTCACCAAAGGCATCCTGTCCAACGCAGCGATCTTGGTCGGCCTGCTCGCAGGTTACGCACTCGCCTTTGCACTTGGCATGGTGAACTTCGGCGCAGTTGGTAAAGCGGGTTGGATCACATCCATCAAGCCCTTGCCCTACGGCTTTGAATTCAACCTTGGTGCGGTTATCGCTGTCACGCTGGTTTCCATCGTTTCAGCGATTGAAACCGTAGGCGATGCATCGGCAACAACCAAAGCGGGCGCAGGACGTGAAGCCACTGACAAAGAAATCGCAGGCGCAACCTATGCTGACGGTCTGGGTACAGCAGTCGCTGGCGTCTTTGGCGGTCTGCCAAACACATCCTTCAGCCAAAACGTTGGCATCATCGGTATGACAGGCATCATGTCTCGTCACGTTGTAACGATTGCTGGCGCGATCATGGTGCTCTGTGGCTTGGTGCCAAAGATCGGCGCATTGATCGCTTCCATGCCTTTGCCAGTTCTTGGCGGCGGTGTGATCGTGATGTTCGGTATGGTTGCTGCTGCAGGTCTTAACGTTCTCGCAGAAGAGAAGATGACACGCCGCACAATGATCATCATCGCGGTCAGCCTTGCCTTTGGTTTGGGTCTTAACCTCGTACCGACAGCGGTTCAGTATCTGCCTGGCGTGATCAAAACGCTAGCAACGTCTGCGGTTGCTCCGACTGCACTGATGGCGATTGTGTTAAACCTCGTCCTTCCACAAGAAGACGACGCATAAGGGACGTTTGATATGGGTGCGTGGTATCACGCACCCTACGGACAACCCCAAACGTAAGGTGCGTGGCCTTCTACGCACCGCCCCTAAAATCCCAGCACGAAAAAGGGCGCTTCAAATGAAGCGCCCTTTTCTATTCTTAAACTTCGAACATCCCCGTAGGGAGCTGGCTTATGCCAGAGCGATGTTGATCGCTGCCTCACGACCGTCACGGCCGGGCTCGATGTCGAAAGTAACTTTTTGGTTGTCTGCAAGACCTGTAAGGCCGGAACGCTCAACAGCAGAAATGTGAACGAACACGTCTTTTGTGCCGCCTTCTGGTGCGATGAAGCCGAAGCCTTTAGTAGTGTTAAACCATTTTACGGTGCCAGTAGCCATCGTAATTCTCCTTTTAAACTGCCCACGGAATGCGGCAGGTCGGCTAGGTCAGTGCAAGATCGAAACTGAGCCGGTATTTAGGAGCAGTAGGGTCGATAGTGGTAACGTCGCATCTGCCACATAGTGCAGAAAGCGTGAAATTGCAAGGGATTCGGTTTCTGGCTCCCAGAGAGCACGCAGAAAGGCAACGCGCGCAACGGGCGAATTTATAGCCCCAATTTCGCGTGTCGGTTTACATCCTTATAAAGCAGATAGCGAAACGGACCATTACCGCCAGCATAACACGCTTGAGGGCAAAACGCGCGCAGCCACATAAAGTCACCGGGCACCACTTCGACCCAATCGCTGTTCAATTTATAGGCCGCTTTGCCTTCTAACACGTATAGCCCGTGTTCCATCACATGCGTCTCCATAAAGGGGATCACATTCCCGGGCATAAGCGTAACGATGTTAACATGCATATCGTGGCGCATATCGTTTGGCTCAACAAACCGCGTCGTCGCCCAGCCACCATCTGTATCGGGCATTACGATTGGTTCGATATCTTGCTCATTGGCAATGATCGGCTCTGGCGCATCCAAACCGTCAACCGCTTGGTAGGCTTTCCGGATCCAATGGAACCGCGCAACGGCGCTGCTTTCGTTCAAAAGTGTCCAATCCATGCCAGCGGGCAGGTAGGCATAGCCGCCCTCGCTCAGAACATGGCGTTGTCCTTCAAAGCTAACCGTAATCGTGCCTTCGACCACGAACAAAACACCCTGCGCCGTGGCATCGAGTTCTGCGCGTTGGCTACCACCACCGGGCTGAACCTCCATGATGTACTGCGAAAAAGTTTCCGCAAAACCGGTCATTGGTCGTGCAATCACCCAAAGCCGTGTCTTTTCCCAAAAGGGCAGGAAACTGGTGACAATGTCGCGCATCGTGCTGCCCGGAATAAAGGCATAGGCCTCAGTAAACACCGCTTGGCTGGTGAGCATCTGCTCTTGTCCAGGATGCCCACCTTTGGGCGCATAATACGTGCGTTTCGTCATAACCGCTCCAAACCTTGAATTTAACAAACCTGACCTGTGAACGTGTATCGGCCAAGCACGGAATACCAAAAGGAACCTTTTGGTTTATTTGACAATCGTCCTAGCTCTGCCAATCTGCTGCGTGTCGACGCACATGTCCCGCTGCGATGCTCCATGTCAGGCCACGACCTGCGATTTTCACTGGCGCTGTCACACGGTGTGCGGGCCCCCAGCTGGTATGCTCTACCGCGTCGCCAAAATCTTCATCCGCAAGAGATATTGCACCTGCAGTCTCAAATGCGCTGCAATGTTGCATCAGGCATTGCGCCGTTCGCGCCAAAGAAACCTTTGCACGAACCACGTCCCCACGCGTGCGGCGCGCGAGCCCTTCCAAAACACAAGCCGCCATCAAATACCCTGTGCCATGATCCAACGCCTGAACAGGCAATGGCCTTGGTCCGTCTGCCCCCCCTTGCACCATGCCATGCGCCGCGATCCCGCAGCTCATCTGCACGAGACTGTCAAAGCCGCGCCTGTTCGCCCAAGGGCCGCGCCACCCATAGGCATTCAAACGCACATCAACCATGTTGGGGTTAATTACCCGGCGCACATCATCGCCAAGGCCAAGGCGGTCCAGCGCGTCGGCGCGATAGCCATGCACGAACACATCCGCCTTTGCCATCAACGCCTTCAGATGCGCCAGACCTTCAGCCCGCTTTAAATCAAGCCCACCGCAATGTTTGCCGAGTGTCACTTCCATTTCAACACTCGGTTCATTCCAGCTCGGGGGATCAATCCGCAAAACCTCAGCGCCGAAACCAGCAAGGAACCTAGTCGCAACGGGCCCTGCCAAAACACGAGTTAGGTCCAGCACCTTTACACCGCGCAAATCTGGTATCGCGCGCGCTTCGCAACTCCCGATACTCTCCCAATGCACCAGCGGCTCATTGCCAATGGCACGCCCTTGCGGGTGCTTTTGCCATTCCTCAGGTCCGCGCATCTCAGCAGCGCAGCCCTTTGCGTCGACGATCGCTGTCTCAAGCTCAGCTCCGCTCCATTCCAAAACAGCGCGCGCAACCGCATCCCGATCCACGGGTGTTTTCAGAACACTCAATGCCGCATCACGGTGATGGGGCGCATTGGTATGCAATCTGATCCAACCGTCTTTGCAACGATAATTTCCAGCAATCGCATCCCAGATCGACGGCGCCTCCCATCCATCGGGGCGCAAGGTCATATCAAACCAAAGCGAGGCAAGTCGGCGATCCACACTTACTTCTTCACCGGCGCCGAGGCGCGACAAGGCGACACCAGCCAAACCAACGGTCGCCTCAGCAAAGTCTGAGACCGCGTAGTGCGATGGCAAATGCCCCTGCCCTTGTACCGTATAGGGCGTTGCAACTTCGCCAAACACTGCCTCGCATAGTTCAGTCCAAAACGGATTATGCATGAGGGAACATCCGCGCTGTGATCCCTGCAACCTCTAACGCTTTGCGCACAGAACGAGCAATCTCCACCGCTTCAAGCGTATCGCCATGCATGCAAATCGTATCAATGCGCGTCGCTATGCGCTTGCCGCTCTCGGTGATGATTGCGCCCTCGCTGACCATCGCGACCATCCTTTCCGCCGCCAGCGCTGCGTCGTGGATAACAGCGCCCTCAAGGCGCCTGTCCACCAGCGTCGCATCATCGTTATAAGCGCGGTCTGCAAAAATCTCTGCAGCGTACCGGCAGCCCAGCTTTTCTACCGCACGTTGCTGCGCTGTGCCTGCCAACACCATGATGTATAGATCAGGATCAAGTTCCAAAGCAGCGCTATAGCAAACATGCGCCATCTCTTCGTTTTCTGCCGCCATATTGGCCAGCGCGCCGTGCAATTTCAAATGGCGCACTGCGCCGCCCGCAACCTTTGCCATGCCCTGTGCCGCTGCGAGTTGATACCGCACCGTATTAGCCAATTGATCCAGCGGCATATCAATCCGATAGCGCCCGAACCCACGTAGGTCAGGAAAGCCCGGATGCGCGCCAATGCCGACGCCATTCTTCACGGCCAGTGCCATGGTCTTTGCCATCACATCGGGATCACCTGCATGAAAGCCGCAAGCGATATTTGCCGAGGTCACGACTTCCAGCAAATCCGCATCGCGCCCCATCACCCAAGGGCCAAAGCTTTCGCCCATATCTGCATTCAGATCGACAGTCTTACTCATCTAAATATCTCCCGCCGTTACACCGCTGATCAATTGATATGACAGCAAATCATTCATCTGCGCTGGATCACGCAGAATGGGTTGGCACTGCGCGTTTAACGCACTGCGTGCTTTGCGCTCTTTTAATTCTGCAACGATCCCTTCTTCGCGCGAGATCATATGAAAGCGCAATTTAGTCCCTACATTCGCCTGCGCCACATGCGGTAAATCACAGGGCAGAATGGTTGCGATACGCGGATAACCCCCTGTCGTCTGACAGTCCGCAAGCAAAGCGATCGGTGCGCCCTGCCCCGGGACCTGAATATCACCGGCAATTACTGTTTCAGACGGGATTGATTGCCCACCCTGTAGCGCAAAATTGTCTTCGCATTCCAGTTCCACGCCTTGCCGATTGCCTGACGCTGCGCGGGTAAATTCAGTGCTTTGAAACCGCGCTAAAACATCATCGCCAAAT
>NZ_JBDWVM010000051.1:0-6146 GCF_039984035.1 Planktotalea sp.
TCGCAAACAAAATACGGCGATGCACTGGCTTCAAACCATCCCGCGCATCGGGCAAAGCGCGGTGCATAATCGTAGAGAGCGCATAGGTCAGATAACGCTCGCCTAGCGCACGGCGCAAGGGCTCGCTGAGATCGGGAACCAAGGGGGTGTCGTCTGTGGTGCTATCGTTCATGATTTGCTTGTAGCCTCACCTCCGACGCGCAGCAAGATGTGAAGCACGCACGCTGAAGTTGCTAAACAAACAATGGGAGAAAAAAACTGTGATTTCCCCCCGACTCTCGAACAGAATCAGGTATATAGGACCTTGTAGCGGTAACTCGGGCTGAAAAAGTTCGGGAGTAAATATGTATCCGGGGGGATTCATGGGTAAAATCATTATAATAACATTCGCATTTATGGCGTTCGCCTTTTACGAAATGAGCGGCGGCAGTGAATTCGTACCGATCGCAGAAGAAAAACGTGCTGCGCTTGAAGTAGAGCGCGCGGAAGAAGAACGTCTGCTGGCCGAAGCAAAAATCGAACGCTTGAACGCCGCACCTACCCCATTGCCTGAGGTCATCCTCGCAAGCGCAATCGTGACACGCGAAGTCGCTGAACCAACGCCGAGTGTTGTGGACGAAACAGTCGCCGTTCCGCTTGAAGACGAAAAAGTTGAAGAATTGGTCGCAGCAGTCGCTGAAGCCGAGGAGCCCTTCCGCGACATTCGCGAAGTCACAGCGGCCCGCGTCAATATGCGCTCAGGTCCGGGTCAGAATTTCGGGATCATCGCCAAACTATCAAACGGTGAAGAAGTTGAAATACTGCAAGACCCCGGCAACGGTTGGGTCAAGCTTCGTGTGCGTGAAAACGGAAACGAAGGCTGGATGGCTGATTTCCTCCTGACCGCATCAAACAATTAAAAACGTCTCACAAGTCAGTGTGACCTTGGCCCGTTTTTCATTTGAGAGACGGGCTTTTTGCTGCGCTGAACGCCTCTTGATCCAAAGAAACTGCGACCAAAGTTCCGCGATCGACATTAATCATTCGCTTTTTTGCCGCTGACAACTACATCTACAGCAATCAAAACGGCGAACGCACTGAGGGGCGACCATGTTCACAGACCCATTATTCTTAATCATGATCATCGCAATGCTTGCGGTGGTCGGTATCCTTGCGCTCGGAATTGGCGGCTTTGCCAAAGGCGGTGAATTCAACCGCAAACACGCCAACCGCATCATGCGATACCGTATCTACGCGCAATTCGTTGCTGTTTTACTCATTCTCGCCGTCGTTTACTTCGCAAAGGGTTAGTCATGGTCGTTCTCAACAAAATTTACACCAAAACCGGTGACAAAGGCGAAACCGCGCTCGGAAATGGCGACCGCGTTGCGAAGCATTCCTTGCGCGTGAACGCATATGGCACCGTTGACGAAACCAACGCCACTGTTGGCCTTGCACGCCAGCATTCCGACGGTGAATTGGATACGCAGTTAAGCATGATCCAGAACGATCTTTTTGATCTTGGCGCCGATCTTTGCCGTCCAGACATGGAAAAAGACAAAGACGCTGAATACGCCCCTCTCCGTATGACCGATGGGCAAGTCGCGCGGCTCGAAGCAGAAATCGATGTCATGAATGAAAAGCTAGAGCCTTTGCGAAGCTTTATTCTGCCGGGTGGTTCTGCGCTCGCAGCACAAATGCATTTGTGCCGAACGGTTTCGCGCCGTGCAGAGCGCTTGTCAGTCGAGCTTTCGACGGTTGAAACGGTAAACCCTGCTGCTGTGAAATACCTAAATCGCCTGTCCGATTGGTTTTTCGTTGCCGGACGGCTGGCCAATGACAACGGCAAAGATGATGTGCTTTGGGTGCCTGGAGCCAACCGTTAGGAACATTACGTCAACCTAATCTTGCGTCAACTTTCATTAACGCGGCGTAGTTTTGCATTAATCTGACGATTTTGGCCTGTTTCCTGAGCGCGCAAGAATATAATACAGCCTAAGGAATATTTGAAAGAGTCGCAAAGCGGCTCTGACCTTAAAGGAGACCTACGTCAATGAAGGTGCTTGTACCTGTCAAACGCGTTATCGACTATAATGTTAAAGTGCGCGTTAAAGCGGACGGAAGCGGTGTTGATCTCGCCAACGTTAAAATGTCCATGAACCCTTTCGACGAAATTGCTGTCGAACAGGCGATCCGTCTCAAAGAGGCTGGTAAAGCGGACGAAGTGGTTGCCGTTTCTGTTGGCGTCAAGCAAGCGCAAGAAACGCTTCGCACGGCTCTCGCGATGGGCGCGGATCGCGCAATCCTTGTGGTTGCTGCTGACGACGTTCACACGGATATCGAACCTTTGGCGGTTGCTAAAATCCTGAAAGGTATCGTTGACGAAGAGCAGCCCGGCCTCGTGCTGTGCGGCAAGCAAGCAATCGACAACGACATGAACGCGACGGGCCAAATGCTCTCAGCGCTTATGGGTTGGTCCCAAGCGACATTCGCATCCGAAGTCGACATCGACGGCGATGCGGCAACGGTCACGCGCGAAGTTGATGGCGGTCTGCAAACGATCAAAGTGAACATGCCAACTGTTGTGACAGTTGACCTTCGCTTGAACGAGCCACGTTACGCGTCCCTGCCGAACATCATGAAGGCCAAGAAAAAGCCTTTGGATGAGAAAACAGCGGATGACTACGGCGTCGACGTGACACCGCGCTTGGAAATCCAAGGTACAGCGGAACCAGCTGCGCGCGCGGCCGGTATCAAGGTTGGCTCAGTTGATGAGCTGGTAGAGAAACTTAAAGAAGCGGGGGCTGTATAATGGCTGTTCTACTTCTCGCAGAAGTTAACGATGGTGAATTGGCGCTCGACGCGACTGCAAAAGCAGTCACAGCAGCAGGTTCATTGGGTGACGTTGTTGTACTTTGCACAGGCGCGACATGCTCCGATGCAGCGGCAGCGGCGGCAAAAATCGCAGGTGTTTCTAAAGTGCTTTGCGCGGAAGATGCGATCTACGGCAAGCGTTTGGCAGAGCCAGTCGCAGACCTGATCGTTTCTCTCGCAGGCGATTATGAGCACATCGTAGCGCCAGCAACGACGGACGCGAAAAACATCATGCCACGCGTTGCTGCATTGCTCGACGTAATGGTTCTGTCCGATGTGACAGCTGTTGTTGACGGATCTACTTTCGAGCGTCCTATCTACGCGGGCAACGCAATGCAGACGGTGAAATCAACGGATGCCAAGAAGGTCATCACTTTCCGTGGCGCAACGTTTGATGCGGCTGGCGAAGGCGGTTCTGCATCTGTTGAATCCATCGGCGCAGCGGCTGATCCAGCGCTCAGCTCTTGGGTTGAAGACAAGGTTGCGGCGTCTGATCGCCCAGAACTCACGTCTGCGGGCGTTGTTGTGTCTGGTGGTCGCGGTGTTGGCTCCGAAGAAGACTTCAAAATCATCGAAGCTCTTGCAGACAAGCTGAACGCAGCGGTTGGCGCATCCCGCGCAGCGGTTGATTCAGGCTATGCACCTAACGATTGGCAAGTTGGCCAAACGGGCAAAGTCGTTGCTCCTGAGCTTTACGTGGCTGTCGGTATCTCCGGTGCGATCCAGCACTTGGCAGGCATGAAAGACTCCAAGATCATCGTTGCGATTAACAAAGATGAAGAAGCTCCGATCTTCCAAGTTGCTGACTTCGGTCTGGTCGCTGACCTGTTCGATGCAGTGCCAGAGCTGACATCTAAGCTATAATTCACGAACTGGGCTCTGCCCGCCTTGTGAAGTAAATGAAGGCCCGCGTTGATTGCGGGCCTTTTTCATTGGTGCAGATAATGCATGCAGGGTTCTTGTAGCGCTTGCGCCGCAAGTAGATGCGCCTTTCGACCCATCAGTTGCTTTGCGGCGGGTCCGCTCGCCAATTGTTCCAACAACTCCAGTTCATCATGTTTTATGCAACGCTCATCTGGCACAGATTCCACATAAGCATTAGATTTCATTTTCATACGATGGACCATATCCGCATCCACAAGCATTGGATCACGCGGCGAATTGATAGCATCTTTAGGTGGTGGCGTACCCGCGAACCATAAAAGCACTGTTCGCTTTCCCAACTTCTCTAGCAGCATCGTCATCCGCGCGAGCCAGATATTCTGCAATTCATCGCAAACCATTTGATACCGTTCTTTCGAACATCTTTGCAGAGCGCTCAACATCGCCTTAGTAAAATGGAACTCCGTAAAATCGACCTCTGGAAACAGACGGCATAGCGTTTCATGCGCACATACAAAGCGATCATTACGACGCGGGTGCACCCGAAAATAGTGATTGGTCAGGTTCAACGCCCCCATGATTTGCACAACCCGCAAATCCGCGTTCTTAGCGAGCGCCATCACGGCAGGATCATTGAGATAGGCATCCAGCCCCCCTCCGATAATCCCCAGATTAACAGGAACAGCTGGCAAATGCTCCGACAACAACGTGGGAAACGGATGCTCGACAGGCTTTCCAAAAGTTTCCGTCGCACCCAAAAAAGCAACATAAGGCTTATTCAGATTTGCCTTGGGCCCCCTGAACAAAAGTCGCGAGCCATCATATGCACATAGATCGTAGTTCAGGCCACGAAAGCCTGTTAAATTATAGGTCATTGCACCCACCTTTATTCTCACCCGAGATTAAAACTGGCGCGATTCGATTAATAAGAAGCTAAACGTAAAACTTGAACCTAACTTGCACGAGCAGCCCTTGCAGAGCCAAGCCGCAACGGCCTATTGTCCCCCGAACGCGTGAGGAGAGACAGATGGAAATCAACCGCATTGGAGTTGTCGGAGCCGGCCAAATGGGCAATGGCATCGCGCATGTAATGGCTGTTGCGGGCTATGACGTTTTGCTCAACGATATCAACGCAGAAGCGCTCGATGCGGCAGTTGCCCGGATCGACAAAAACATAGCCCGTCAAGTCTCCAAAGGGGCGCTTAGCCCAGAAGAGCATAGCAAAGCGATGGCGCGGATTACCACAACGGTAGACCTTCCAGAGCTTGGGCAAGCCGATCTGATTATTGAGGCCGCGACTGAGCGGGAAGATGTAAAGCATAAGATTTTCGAGACTTTGCTGCCTCATCTTGCGGATCACACGATCCTCACGTCAAACACATCTTCCATCTCGATCACGCGATTAGCCGCTGCGACAGACCGCCCTGAGCGCTTCATGGGGTTTCACTTCATGAATCCTGTACCGATCATGCAGCTCGTTGAGCTCATCCGCGGGATCGCAACTGATCAAGAAACTTACGAAGCTTGCCTTGGCGTGGTGAACAAGCTCAACAAGACAGCGGCCTCAGCCGAAGACTTCCCTGCATTCATCGTAAACCGTATCTTGATGCCGATGATTAACGAGGCTGTCTATACGCTCTATGAAGGCGTGGGATCTGTGCATTCGATTGACCAATCGCTCAAGCTTGGTGCTAATCATCCTATGGGGCCGCTCGAATTGGCCGACTTCATCGGGCTCGATACCTGCCTTGCGATTATGAACGTTTTGCATGACGGTCTGGCCGACACAAAATACCGCCCCTGCCCCCTTCTGACGAAATACGTCGAAGCCGGTTGGCACGGGCGCAAGGTTGGTCGCGGGTTTTATGACTACAGTGGCGACGTTCCCGTCCCGACGCGTTAACCTATCAGCTCTTGCCGAGCGACATCGTATGATCACGCAGCCACGCAACAAAACCGCGTGGATTGCTTGACCATTCTTTGATCGTCTCTTGCCCAATCGGTTTGCCCACCACAGGCTTCTGTGGCTTGCCACAGGCGTGCATCACTTCGTGGATCAACAGTCCTTGGCGCAACGTGGGCGAAATACAATTCGCGATCTGATAGGCGCGACTGTTTTGTCCAGGGAAATGGATTGGAACCACCGTCGCACCTGAGCGATTGATCATTTTCGCCGTGAACGGGTTCCATTGTTCTTCAATCGCAGGTCCAAACCAAGATTTAGACGAAGCAACGACGCCAGAAGGGAAAAGAACGATCACACCCTCATTGGCCAAGTGATCCATCGCACGGCGGCGCATTTCGAGACTTTGCTCGCGCGCGTCTTCCTCATGCGGAAAGGGAACGGGGATCATAAATTCTTCGATTTCATCGACGCCAGTCAAAAGGGAGCGGGTCAAAATACGATAATC
>NZ_JBDWVM010000052.1:0-5845 GCF_039984035.1 Planktotalea sp.
CGCGGCCACGCCAAGCGCAAGGCATGCAAGGAAAATGCGAAAGCCTTTCAGCCCCCCGCGCAATTCCCGCCGCGCGAATGTGCTCGCTTGGCGCAAGCTCATTGCGGCGCACTTTCGATACGCCCATCGCGCAATCGCACGACATCATCACAGCGCGTGGCAAGCGTGTTGGAATGGGTCACCAACACCAGCGTCGATCCATCGCGCGCCTGCAGTTCAAACAGCAAATCCATCACCGCAGTCCCGTTGCTCTCATCCAGATTGCCCGTCGGTTCATCCGCGAGCAAAATTTCAGGGCGCACCACCAAGGCGCGCGCCAGTGCAACGCGTTGTTGCTCACCGCCTGACATTTGGCTGGGATAGTGGCCGCTGCGATGGCTCAAGCCCACGGTCTCAAGTTCTGCGCGCGCTTTTTCAAACGCATCGCGATCCCCTGACAATTCCAATGGCGTTGCAACATTTTCCAAGGCCGTCATCGTCGGGATCAAATGAAACGACTGAAACACAACGCCCATGGACTTGCGGCGAAAGCGTGCCAGCGCATCTTCATTCATGCTGGTCAAATCTTGGCCCAAAACCTCCACGCGCCCACCGCTCGCGCGCTCCAACCCGCCCATGAGCATCAAGAGCGACGACTTGCCCGATCCAGAAGGCCCAACAAGAGCAATCGAACGTCCGTTTTCGACGTCCAAATCGATCCCATGCAAAATATCTACGCGGCCGGCATTGCCATCCAGTGAAAGCTGCACATCTTTAAGGGAGAGAACAGGTATCGGCATAGGGGCGCGTCCAAAATGGGGAATATACGGTTTGCATATGGGGCCTTGGCGCGGATCAGCAAGGTAATTGCGCCAATTGTAACGATATTTTCACTCGCCATGCCATTGCGCGCCGAAACAGTGACGCTCGTAGCCTTTGGCGACAGCCTCACGCAGGGCTATGGATTGCTCCCCGAGGACGGGTTTGTGCCGCAAATGCAGGCTTGGTTAACAGAGCAGGGCGCAGACGTGCGTCTGATCAATGCGGGCGTCTCAGGTGACACAACAGCAGGCGGCGCCGCGCGCATTGCTTGGACCTTGACTGATGATGTGCAAGGCATCGCCGTAGCGCTTGGCGGTAATGACCTTCTGCGGGGTCTCGCCCCCGATCAAGCACGCCAAAACATGACTGCAATCGTGCAGACAGCCAAAACTAAAAGCTTGCCCGTATTGCTGATCGGGATGAGCGCACCGGGCAACTATGGCGCTGAGTACAAAGCGCAATTCGACGCGATTTATCCTGACCTCAGTGCAGAGTACGAAGCGCTTCTTGCGCCCAGCTTCTTCCTTGGCTTTCAAACAGATGACAGCGATCCTGATCCTGCGCATGTCCAGAAATGGATGCAGGGCGATGGGATTCACCCCAACGCGGTAGGCGTCAAACGGATCGTCGAGGCGCTTGGTCCCTTCTACTTAGACCTGCTGAAACAGGCTCAAGGCGTTAGTAACTTAGAGAAAAGCTGATTGAGAAATTCGCGCGCACCGTCCTCGCGCTTTTGTTGTTCCGGCATCAAAACAACCGTTTGCGCGGCCATATCTGCGTAGTGCTGCGTCGTCGCCCAAATCGAGCAAATTAAATGGGCAGGATCGGATTTCGCAATCTTGCCATCCTCCATCCAGCGTAAAATAACGGCAGCCCGATCATCAAACAACGGCTTCAGGTCCGCAATCAGATAGGGTTCCATCCGCGGTGCACCTTGCAAAATCTCATTGGTAAACAACCGCCCTTCGCGGGGCAGCTCAATTGCCATATCTAGCTTGTGATTGACGTAACTGAGGATTTCCTCAATCGGATCACCCTCAGGGTCCATGTCCTTCAACGGATCAAGCCAGGTCTCCATCATACGGTTCAACAGTGTGACGTGAATCTCTTCTTTGCCACTGAAATAATAGAGAATATTGGGTTTGCTCAATCCCGCCTCGCGCGCGATCTGATCCAAAGTCGCCCCGCGATACCCATGCGTGGAAAACACATTTAGCGCGGCATCTAGGATTCGCGTGCGATTGCGCTGCTGAATGCGGCTTGGGGCTTTCTTCGGGGCAGGATCGTTGTCAGTCACGAGATATGGGTCCGTTCTCGGGTTGCTTAGGAATTGGGCGTTTTCTCTGCGTAGCTGAAATGCGCGGCAATGTCTTGCAAGTCAATCCTTGACAGAGCTGACATGCATTGCAATCGTGTCTTTACCAAATGGTAAAAAAGCGGTCCGCACGAAGGGCACCATCACGCCAGCAAACCGCCAGCGAAAGGGACATAAAATGGCTGCACCAGGAGAGAACCTGAAAATCAATGGGGATCGGCTCTGGGATAGCCTGATGGAGATGGCCAAGATCGGCCCTGGTATTGCGGGTGGCAACAACCGTCAAACGCTGACAGACGAAGACGCCGAAGGGCGCGCTCTCTTTCAAAAGTGGTGCGAGGATGTGGGCTGCTCTATGGGCCTTGATAGCATGGGCAATATGTTTGCCGAGCTGCCGGGCACCGATCCTGATGCGCTACCGGTCTACGTCGGTTCGCACCTCGATACCCAACCTACGGGTGGCAAATATGATGGCGTTCTCGGCGTGTTGGGTGGCCTAGAAGTGCTGCGCACGATGAAAGACCTCGGCATCAAAACCAAACATCCGATCGTTGTGACCAACTGGACCAACGAGGAAGGCACACGCTACGCGCCTGCAATGCTCGCATCTGGCGTATTCGCCGGCGTTCATACTGAAGATTGGGCCTATGCTCGGACCGATGCCGAAGGAAAATCCTTCGGCTCTGAACTCGAGCGCATTGGTTGGAAGGGCGACGAACCCGTCGGCGCGCGCAAAGACAAAATGCACGCCTTTTTTGAACTACACATCGAACAAGGGCCAATCCTTGAGGCCGAAAAGAAAGACATCGGCGTTGTCACCCACGGTCAGGGCTTGAGCTGGACGCAAGTCACAGTGACTGGCAAAGATAGCCACACAGGTTCAACCCCCATGCCCATGCGCAAAAACGCAGGCCTCGGCATGGCGCGCATCTTGGACAAGGTGGATGAAATCGCATGGTCCCACAAACCCCACGCTGTCGGCGCGGCTGGGCACATCGACGTTTATCCCAACTCACGCAACGTGATCCCGGGCAAGGTGGTCTTCACCATTGATTTCCGTTCGCCTGATTTAGCGGTGATCGAAGATATGGAAGCGCGCCTGCGCGTGGAAGCGCAGAAGATTTGTGACGACATGGGCCTGAGCATTGAATTTGAAAAGGTCGGTGGCTTTGACCCCGTGACCTTTGATGAGACCTGCGTCAGCGCTGTACGATCAGCTGCCGAACGCCTTGGCTACTCCCACATGAACCTGATTTCGGGTGCAGGGCACGATGCCTGTTGGATCAACAAATGCGCGCCAACCGCGATGGTGATGTGCCCTTGCGTTGATGGGCTGTCCCATAATGAGGCCGAAGAAATATCCAAAGAATGGGCAACCGCAGGTGCAGACGTTTTGATGCATGCTGTGCTCGAAACTGCGGAGATTGTTGAATGAAAACCGTAGCTCTGACATTGGGTCTAACGCTTATCGCAACCACAGTCGCAGCGCAGGAATTCCATCGTTGGAGCGGCGCATTGCCAGCCTTGGTCGAACAAAACCTACCTGCTGATGTACCAGCCTCTGATGTTCTCGTGAAAGACGGCTGTTTTTATTACCTCTATGAGGGCAAGGCTTACAAAATGACCCAATCTTCCGGCGGTGCTAAAGGTCTTCCAATATGCATCGGTTAGGGACGATCTCTGCACTGGCCGAAGGCATTGCGCCTGCCCGTTGTATTAAAGCGGAAGATGGATTTACTCCAGCTCCGGTATCGCTGTTGCAAAGTATTGAGTACCATTCCTCCCATGACTTACGCGGCGATCAAATCTGGGCGCGCGACGGTTGCGAGGACAACGACTACGTCATCTACAATCAAGGGATGACGCCTGTAACTGATATTGAGGGCAACTCTGTTTGCCCGACCAAATGAAGTGATCTGAAAGGAAATTCCATGAGCACGAAAGTCATCAAAGGCGGCATGGTCTGCACGGCGGATCGCACCTACAAAGCAGATGTTTTGATCGAAGGCGAAGTGATTAAACAAATCGGCGAAGACCTTAAAGGCGACGAATATATCGACGCGGAAGGCGCCTATGTCATCCCGGGTGGTATCGATCCGCACACACATCTTGAGATGCCATTCATGGGCACCACCGCCGCCGAAACCTTTGAGACCGGCACATGGGCCGCCGCGACGGGCGGCACCACGATGATCGTTGATTTCTGCCTTCCGGGTGAAGACGGCGATCTCAAGAACGCGATCAATGAATGGCACCGCAAAAGCGCACCGCAGATTTGCTCTGACGTGGGCTATCACATGGCGATCACGGGCTGGGACGAAAACGTCTTCAACGGTATGAAAGATGCCGTTGATATGGGCGTGAACTCCTTCAAACACTTCATGGCCTACAAGGGCGCGCTTATGATTGAGGACGATGAAATGTTCGCCTCTTTCAAACGCTGCCGCGAGCTCGGTGCATTGCCAATGGTGCATGCCGAAAACGGCGATCTCGTCGCGGAAATGCAGCAGAAATATTTCGACGAGGGCATCACAGGCCCCGAAGGTCACGCCTATTCGCGTCCGCCCGAGTTTGAGGGCGAAGCTGCCAACCGCGCGATCACCATCGCCGATTGCGCAGGCACACCGCTCTACATCGTGCATGTGTCGTGTGAGCAAGCCCACGAAGCCATCCGCCGCGCCCGCCAAAAAGGCATGCGCGTTTATGGTGAGCCACTAATTCAATTCCTGACGCTGGATGAGAGCGAATATTTCAACAAAGATTGGGACCACGCCGCGCGCCGTGTGATGTCGCCGCCTTTCCGCAACAAGGAACATCAGGACAGTCTCTGGGCAGGTCTGCAAGCGGGATCACTGCAAGTGGTAGCAACCGATCATGCGGCCTTCACGACTGAGCAAAAACGCGCAGGCCGCGATGATTTCCGCATCATCCCGAATGGCTCGAACGGCCTTGAGGAACGCCTTGCCGTGCTCTGGACCGAGGGCGTTGAAACTGGCCGCCTTACACCGAATGAATTCGTCGCGGCGACCTCCACCAACGTGGCGAAAATCCTCAACATCTACCCCAAGAAGGGCGCAATCGTGGAAGGCGCAGATGCGGATATCGTTGTTTGGGATCCGAAGATCAGCAAAACCATCAGCCCCACGAACCATCACTCGATCCTTGATTACAACGTGTTCGAAGGCTTCGACGTGAAGGCCCAAGCGCGCTACACCCTCAGCCGCGGTGACGTGATCTGGGCATGGGGTCAGAACAGTCAGCCCAATCCGGGCCGTGGCCGTTTCGTGCCGCGTCCTGCCTTTGCTGCGCCAAACGTTGCGCTGTCCAAATGGAAAGAGTTGAACTCGCCTAAAATGATCCAACGCGATCCTATGAATATTCCGGCTGGAATCTAAAACAGGGCCAATACCTTGAGCAATAATACTATCATCAGCGCTAAGGATCTTAGCCTGACATTCCAGACCAACGACGGGCCAGTGCATGCGCTCAAGGATGTGTCGTTGGACATCGAAAAGGGCGATTTCGTCAGTTTCATCGGACCATCCGGCTGTGGCAAAACGACGTTTTTGCGCGTCATGGCCGATCTGGAAACGCCCACCGCTGGCAGTGTCACGGTCAATGGTGTCAGCCCAGAGGAGGCCCGCCGCGCGCGCGCCTATGGCTATGTGTTTCAGGCGGCTGGTCTTTACCCGTGGCGCACGATTGGCGGTAACATCCGCTTGCCGCTGG
>NZ_JBDWVM010000053.1:0-13266 GCF_039984035.1 Planktotalea sp.
TGGCGCCCTTTCCATGGCATTGATGAATTCGCACCTGCGCGGCGCGATGAGTTATTGGACCGAACTACTGGAAGATACGAGCGCCAAACCAAATAAATAAGAGGTGCGCATGACCAGCTCCAAGATCATTTTCTCGACCCATGTGCTGCACCCTGAGATCACTGAACAGCTCTCGCAGCTTGGCGAATATCGCGTAGCCACTGCCCCGACGCCAGAGGCCATTGATGCAGAGAGCAAAGGCGCAAACATCATTGTCGTGCGCGCCAAAATCGCACCTGAAATTATTGAGCGCGAGACTGGCCTAATCGCCTGTGTCCGCCATGGGGCTGGTTTGGACATGATCCCGATGGAGACAGCCACGCAAGCGGGCGTATTGGTGGCGAACGTTCCAGGTGCCAACGCGACCACCGTTGCCGAACATGCGATTTGGTCCACCCTTGCGCTGCTTCGTAAATACCCCGCTGTGAACGCCGATCTGCGCGGCACCGGCTGGGAAGCGGGCCGAGCGCATTCCAATGACGGGCGCGAGTTATCAGGCAGAACCGTGGGCATTTTGGGCGTTGGCAATGTTGGTCGCCAAATCGCAAACATTGCACGGCTCGGCTTTGGCTGCCCTGTCATCGCACATACGCGAACGCCAGCGAATTTGCCCGATGGCATTTCTGCGGTCTCCTTTGAGGATTTGATCAAACGCTCGGATGTTTTGGTACTGTCCTGTCCCTTGACCGATCAAACGCGTGGCATATTAAGCCGCGACGCGATAACCAAAATGAAGCCCGGCGCGATCGTTATCAACGTCGCGCGCGGCCCCGTGACGGACGAAGATGCGTTAAGTGATGCGTTGCAATCAGGTCATTTGGGCGGTGCAGCTATTGATGTGTTTAGCGAACAACCTTTGCCACCCACGCATCCATTCCTTGCGCTTTCAAACATTATCTTAACGCCGCATATGGCTGGAATCACTGAAGAAAGCATGCTTCGCATGGGCCAAGGTGTTGTATCTGAAACGCGGCTTATTCTGTCTGGAAAACAGCCCGAAAACTTCTGTAATCCGGACGTCTGGAACGACTACCGAGCGCGGTTCTCCTGATACAATCTCGCGCGACTAAAGCGCGAGATTGCGACCTGTTTCTGGATCGAAATACAGCACCTTTTCAGGTTTCCAACCAAAGCGAAGCGTATCATCGATCGCCACCTTCATTTTCGCAGACACCGTTGCATGGACGTGCATGCCGCCAAATTCCAGCGTAATGATTTTGATCACCCCGTGGTTTTCCACGTCAAACACCCGCGCCTCGACGGGGCCATCATCGGACACCACAACGTTCTCAGGGCGAATACCAAAACGAAGCTTTTGACCGTCCTCGCCAATTGGTTCAGCCAAAGGCAACGTTGCAACAGACATCAGCTGTGCAGAATTGCCCGCAAGCACGCCATCCAGCAAGTTCATTTGCGGCGTACCAACAGAGCGTGCGACAAAGGTGTTGAGAGGCTTGGAATAGATCTCATCCGGCGTTCCGACCTGAACCAACCGTCCCTTATCCAAAACGCCAATTTTATCGCCCATGGACATGGCCTCGACCTGATCGTGGGTCACAAACACAAAGGTCGCGCCAAGATCGTGGTGCAGTTTCTTCAGCTCTACCCGTAGTACGTCCCGCAGATTTGCATCGAGCGCCGAGAGCGGTTCATCCATGAGGAACACACGAGGCTCTCGCACAATCGCGCGTCCGATGGACACACGCTGCATTTCGCCGCCCGAAAGCTTTTCAACCTTACGATCCAGTAAACGCGTGATTTGCAGCGTTTCAGCAGCGCGTTCAACGCGTTCTTTGATCTGTTCAGGTGTGAAATTCTGGGTGCGCGATTTCAGTGGAAATTCAAGGTTGCCGCGTACCGTCAGACGTGGATAGAGCGAATATTGTTGTAGCACCAAAGCCACGTCGCGTTCGGCTGCATTCCACGATGTTGCGTCTTCACCATCGATAAGGATTTGGCCCGCATCCGGTTTTTCCAACCCTGCAATCACCCGCAAAGTCGTTGTTTTACCAGCGCCGGTTTGACCCAGAAGAACAAAAAATTCACCGTCTTTGATATCCAAATCCACACCACGAAGCGCCGTGTTCGATCCGAATTTTTTTGAGATCGCTTGAAGCGTAATATCAGCCATTAGACCGCTCCCCGCAGGTTCAATTCTGTTTTGTTATCAAAGAAGTGCGCTTGAGAGGCGTCAAGGCCAACCCAAACGGACTGCCCCTCGCCGCCGACAAATCCGCTCTCTGTGCGCGCGCGCAGGACGGTGTCGCCGAGCCGCACATCGACAATGTCATGACTGCCCAACGGTTCGATATTGGTGCTCACAGCTTCGACGTACCCTTGTGTTTGCTGATCTGCGATGAGCACGGCTTCTGGGCGAATGCCAAGCTTCACGCCTTCGGTGGTTTTGCGTAGACCTGACAGCAAATTTTCGTCCAGCGCAAAACCACCGCCTCCCGCCAATGTGGCGTGAGTGCCTTCAATCGAAATATCCGCGATATTCATGATCGGTGAACCGACAAACTTTGCCACAAACAGGTTCGTGGGGTTCAGATAAACGTCGTCGGGTGATCCAACCTGTTGCAGCACACCGTCATGCAAAATGACGATACGATCCGCGAGGCTCATCGCCTCGATCTGATCGTGGGTGACGTAGACAGACGTGGAGCCGCGGGCGATGTGCAGGCGTTTGATCTCTGCGCGCATCTGTTCGCGCAGCTTGGAATCGAGCACGCCAAGCGGTTCATCCATCAACAAGGCTTGCGGGCGACGCACCAACGCGCGGCCAATTGCAACGCGCTGCATATCGCCACCAGAGAGCGCGGAGGGTTTGCTATCAAGGTGTTGGGAAATCTGCAGCGTTTCGGCTGTTTCATTCACTGCAGCGTCTCGCTCTGCCCCGTCCATACGCACCGCGCGCAAGGGAAAGGCGATGTTTTCACGCACAGTCATATGCGGGTAGAGCGAGAACGATTGAAACACAAAAGCAATATCGCGATCCGCAGCTTTGCGGTCTTGCACCTCAACACCGTCAATCAGAATTTTCCCAGACGTCACTGTTTCCAAACCAGCAATTGCGCGCAGAGCGGTTGTTTTACCGCCCCCCGACTGGCCCAACATAACAACGAATTCACCGTCCTCAATCGTCAGGTGCAAGTCCTTGAGAACCTGGTTTTGCCCAAAGAACTTTTGGACATTAATCATTTCAATTTGCGCCATTAGACAACGCCCCGATCATTTTGGTCATTATCATCTTCATCGTCTTCTGGAGCAGCATCTGGCGCGATTTTGGACGTGATCATGAAGGCGATCAGACCAAACAGCGTCATCGTGACCCCGAATTTATGAAGAAACAGGCTCCAAGGTTGGCACAGAGAGATGATGCCAAAGATCATGACGCTTTGAGCCAATGGCGCGAGAACGCGTTGGTTGAGGGAACGAAAACTCATTTGCGGATGGCTCCGAATGACATGCCGCGCAGCAAGTGATTGCGCAGAAGGAATGTGAAGATGGCGACAGGGATCAGGAACAAGAGCGTTCCAGCCGCGATGACGGTCCAATCCGGCAGGCCACTGCCCACTTGGCTTGGGATATAGGGCGGCGCTGTTTGCGCGTTGCGGTTCGTCATGATCAGCGCGAAAGCATATTCGTTCCATGCGGTGATGAAACAGAAGACAGCGGTTGCCGCCATGCCCGTCAGCGCTTCGGGCAACACAACCTTAAAAAAGGCTTGCATGCGTGTGTATCCGTCGACGAGGGCCGCCTCTTCATACTCCTTCGGGATTTCGTCGATGAAGCCCTTCATGATCCACACCGCGAAGCTGAGGTTGAAGGCCGTATAGAGAATGATCAGGCCTAGATGCGTGTCGTTCAATCCGACGACGCGGTACATCAGGAACATTGGGATCGCGACCACCACGGGCGGCAACATGCGGGTCGATAGGATGAAGAACAGCCAATCATCCTCCCCCTTCACCTTGAAGCGGCTGAACCCGTAGGCTGTCAGCGTGCCCATCGACACCGCGAGCACGGTGGAAATGATCGAGATGATCAGAGAGTTCTTAAACCGATCGCCATAACCGGATGAGCGCACCTCGCCCGTCTTCCGGTTGCGCACGACCTTTTCGCCGCCGTCAAAGACCATTTGCTCCCACCAAGGGGCCGCATCATATTCTTCTTGGGTCGGTTGATCGCGCAATTGCGAGCGCTTGGTGAACAGCTTAACGAAAGGTGACACCTCTGGCGTGAAGACCACCGTTGGCGGGATTGTTGTCGCCAAGTTACGTGGTTTGAACGCTGTCGCTGTGATCCAGTAGATCGGCGTCAGCATGATGATCAGAGCGATAAACACTGCAGCGATTGCTGTGCGGTTCACCCATTTTTCGCGGGGGGTACGGACACCAGCCATTTTAGCGTTCTTTCACTTTATTGAGGTATTTCACGTAAATATTAGTGATCGCGACAACCATGATCAGAACGATGTAGGCAAAGGCGCTCGACATGCCGGTCTGCCATTCTTGGAAGGCCATCTTATAGAGCCGGATCGCAATCAGTTCGGTGTTGGGCTGGGACGACAGAACGTAGGCCAAATCAAAGGTCTTGAAGGCCTCCATCGTGCGGAAAATGATCGCAATCATCAGGATCGGCGCAACCAACGGCAAGGTGATGCGGAAGAAGGTATAAATGCTGCCCGCACGGTCGATCTCGGCGGCTTCGTATAGATGCTTAGGCACCGCTGAGAGACCGGCCAGGGAGAGCAGCATAACAAAAGGCGACCACATCCAAATATCAACGATTGCAATGGCATAGAGCGCCATATCAGGGTCAGCGAGCCATTCGAACTTACCTAGGCCGAGGAAGTGGTTGATGATGCCGAAGTTGGGATCATAAAGCAGCTTCCAAAACAGGCCGACAACCGCCATCGACAGCATCATCGGCAAGAGCAGCAGCGTGGTAATCAGGCCCTTTACAGGGATCGTGCGGTTCAGCAGCATCGCAAGCCCAAAACCTACAATCACTTGCCCTGTCACGGAAATCAGAACGTATTTTGCGGTAATGGAAAAGTTCTTCCAAATGAACGGGTCGTTCAGCAAATCACGGTAGTTTTGCAAGCCAACAAAATTCGCAGGCGCGCGCGTGGAGGCGCGGAAATCCGTAAAGGAATAGGCCAATGAATAAAGCAGCGGGAAGATGTTAAAGATGATCAGGAAGGCAATCGTCGGAATGATAAACAGGTTCCGGATTGTAAGATCGCTAAACCCTTTTGCCGCAGCGCGGGAATTGGGATCAAGCTTGGTGATGACGTCTGAGGGCACTCTTATGCTTCCTTCAAATCTTCAAGGTGGTCTGGAATAAAAGGGGCGCGAACGCGCGCCCCTTTCCTAGCACTCAAAGCAACAAAGCTTATTGGCCGCGGCCATACTTCGCAAAGGTCGCTTCCCAGTCAGCCGCCAAAGCATCAAGCGTTTCTTGCGCTGTGCCTTCGCCGCCCACGATGAACGGATAGAGACGCTGGTTCGCAGATGTCAGAAGCTCGGCAAACTCTGGAACGGCCCAGAAATCCTTCACTTTGAACATCGTCTGATAGAACGCTTCATTGTATGGCGTCGCTTTACGGAACTCTTCAGATTCCAGCACGGCCGCGCTTGCAGTGTAGCCACCGAGCTCTGCCCAACGCTTTTGCGTTTCGTCTTTGATGAACCACTCAAGGAACTCCATGGATGCCTCTTTGTTGTTGGAATATTCCACAACAGAGATGCCCTGCCCGCCAAGCGCCGCGAACTGATCGCCGTCTGGACCTGCCGGGTTCGCGAAGAAACCAGTGTTGGCCGCATGCGGGTTTGTCGCCTCATTGAGCAGTGCTGGGAAGAAGGCGAAGTAGTTCATGGACATCGCCACGAGGCCTTCGGTGATCGCTTGGTTGTTCTCAACAAAGAAGGTCTTTGCCCAGCCCGGAGGCGTGTAGCTGTAGAGTTCCTTGTAGTTCTCAAGCGCTGCAACTGCCTTTTCGGAGTTTACAAAGCCATCAACCGCGTAGGTTTCAAAATCACCTAGCTCAGCACCGTAAGAGAAGATCGCATTCTCAACGCCCATGACCATCGCGTCATAGCTGTTGTCGGTATAGATCGCGATGCCGTAACGGTCCTCATCTGGACGGTGGAAGAACTCGGAAATATCCGTCAGCTGCGCCCATGTGGCAGGCGGCGCAAGTTCATAGCCGTACTTCTCCTTGAAGGCTGCCATTTCAGCAGGATCTTCAAACCAATCTTTACGATAGGACCAACCAACAGCGTCGCCCTCTGCTGGGATCGCCCAGAACTTACCAGAGTTCCCAGGGTATTCCGCGTAGTATTTCACTGTCGCGGGCGCCATGACTTCGCCAAGGTTATGCTTTTGGAAAAAGTCCGTCAGATCAACGTAGTGACCGCCTTCTGACGCCGCGCCAAGCCACTGGCTATCGCCCACGATCATGTCATACGCGCTACCGCGTGCGTTGAATTCTGTGAAGGCTTTGGTCTGAAAATCCGACCAAGGCGTCGTTTCAACGGTCACTGAAATGCCCGTCTCTTCTTCATACTCGTTTACAAGCTCTTGCAGATAGTTTGCAGGGTCCCATTCCGCCCAAAAGATCACCAGATCTTCAGCGAGCGCCGATGAGGCAGACAATGCACCAATTGCAACGCCAGCCAGCATGCCACTAACGGTCTTCTTCATAAAAAATCCTCCCAGATTTCGTTTCAATTTGCTCTTTGGTTCTTCCGTTTTCGTGCGCGCACAAAAGACGAAATCCGCCGTATGCAGTTTTCTTCTCCCTTTTTGGTAATACCAGATACAAGAACCTGTCAAGACATTCTTTGCTGCTTAAAACCGCCAAAAATCAGCAAAAATACTGAATAAACTCACATATATTACAAAAAACTTTGATTTTTCATTTCGCTTCTTCCGTGCCACGGCCCGAAAAGCGATGGACATTTCAGAACGAAGCCCTGATAATTGGCCCGACCAGTTTGGAAAACTCGCTTGAAGCTATGTGCCAAACGACTCAGTTACACATATCGATGTGAAATTGATCACATCCCCTTAGGCTTGGAGACCCTGCAATGCGCGCGTTGAACTACACCTTTGAACATCTTGATACCCTGATGGATGACGCCAATCTGGACGCCATGCTGATCACGTCTAAGCACAACGTAAAATACCTGCTCGGCGGCTATAGCTTTCTGTTTTTCTCTGCGATGGATGCCATCGGGCACAGCCGTTACTTGCCTGTCTTCATCTACATAAAGGGTCAGAAAGATCAGACCGCTTACATCGGCAATACGATGGAAAAATGGGAAGTTGAAAACGTCCCGCTTTGGGCACCGCATATTTATCCTGTGTCTTGGCGATCGGACGACAGCGCGACGCAAGCGATTGAACATCTCGGCAAAATGGGTTTTGACAAAGGACGTATCGGCATTGAAGCGCCTTTCATGCCATCGGATGCGCTTGATCTCATGCGCGGCGCCCTGCCCGATTGCAGCTATCACGACGTCACAGCGGTCATGCAAAACCTGCGCGCCGTAAAAACACCCGCTGAATTGGATCTGCTGCGCGAAGCGTCAGAACGCATCACCGATTCCATGCAGGCCACGATCGCCGCATCGGGCGTGGGCAGCACCAAGCACGAAATCATCGAGCGCCTGCGCCAAGAAGAGGTGAAACGCGGTTTGCACTTCGAATACTGCTTGCTGACCCTCGGCAACAGCTTCAACCGGACCGCCTCTGATCAGGCTTGGGCCGAGGGTGAATTGATGTCGATCGATTCAGGCGGCAACCTTGATGGATATATCGGTGACATTTGCCGCATGGGGTTCTTGGGCGAACCTGATCAACAAATGATCGATCTGCTTGGCGAAATCGAAGAAATCCAGCAATCGACCTTCAACACGATCAAAGCAGGCACCACAGGCGCTGAGGTTATCGCTGCCGGTCAAGCCGCCCTCGCGCGCCAACCGAACAAGCAATACACCGACTTCTTCGGGCACGGCATGGGGCTTGTCAGCCACGAGGCGCCGTTCCTGTTGACCAATCACCCTGTGAAATACGATGGCCGCGACGCAGAGGCCCCGCTCAAAGCAGGTATGGTTCTATCCATCGAAACCCACATGCAGCACCCAGAGCGCGGCTTTGTGAAGCTTGAGGACACTGTGACCGTCACGGAGACAGGCTATGAAATGTTCGGTACGCGCGGTCGCGGTTGGAACACCACGTCTTAACCGCCGCTGTTGTTGAACTCTAAAACCCGCCGCAGTCTCTGCGGCGGGTTTGTCGTAAGCTCCGACGTTCGCCAATCTATGACCTCTCAGCTTATTGCACGATCCGGTGACAATGCTCGGTCAATCACATCCCGTGTCATTTTCGGGTCGATCACTGCGTCAAATTCCAAAAGACTTGCCGCGTTCAAAGCAGAGCCACGTTCGTAAAGCTCATCGACGAGGCGCGTGTATTCAGCCTCCCGAACCTTTGGGTCTTCAATCGCGGTGAGATGATCACGATAGCCGAGCTGAACCGCGCCTTCCAAACCCATGGCTCCGACCTCTCCCGTTGGCCATGCGCAGCAATAAACGGGGCGGCTGAACCCACCGCCGGCCATTGCCATTGCCCCAAGTCCATAACCCTTGCGCAAAATGATCGTCACTAGAGGTTGCGAAAACCGCGCGCCTGCGACGAAGAGGCGGGAAACTTGCGCCACCTGCCCGGCCTCTTCGATATCCGGCCCAACCATGAAACCCGGCGTATCGCAAAGCGTGAGCAGCGGCATGTTCCATGCATCGCAAAGTTCCAGAAAACGCGCGCCCTTGGTGGCGGCGTCCACATCTATCGCGCCACCGAGGTGCAAAGGGTTGTTCGCAAAAACGCCGACCCCGCGGCCTTTGACGCGTGCAAATCCACAAATCGCGCCGATCCCAAAACCCTGTCCAACCTCAAGAAAACTGCCCGGGTCAGCGACGGCCAAGACCGCATCACGCATGTCATAGGCTTTCTTTCTATCGCTCGGCACGATGTGTCGCAGGCTTTCGTCCCGCTCTTTCGAAACATCGGCAAAAGCCTGCGCGCGCGGCAACCCTAGGATCTGCTTGGTCGCTTCAGTTGCGGCGGCTTCATCCTCGAGCAGAAGATCGAGAAGTCCGGTCTTCACCTGAACATCCGACGGGCCGATCTCGTTTGGAGCCACTTTGCCAAGGCCTCCGCCCTCGATCATCGCAGGGCCGCCCATACCGACCCAACTCTGTTTCGTCGCGATGCGAATATCGCAGACACCGAACAGCGCCGCGTTTCCGGCGAAACAAAAACCATGCGCAATCCCGATTTTCGGCCCCTTATGCGCGGCGAAATTACTAAAGGAAGTCACATTGAGCCAAGCGGACATCAGCGGCGCGACGTCGTAGTCATTGGGCCGCCCACCGCCGCCCTCAGCAAAAAGAACGATTGGCAGACCCTCGCGCCCAGCCACCTCGATCAGGCGGTCCATCTTGCGGTGATGATTGTATCCCTGCGTCCCTGCCATAACCATGTAATCCACAACCATCGCAGCAACACGTCGGCCATTGACGGTTCCGATCCCGCAGATAATGCCATCCCCTTGGGTGCGGCTTTGTAGCTCTTCCAAGGGTCGCTCTGTGCGCTGCGCAGCAATGGCTAGGGCCCCGTATTCTTGAAAACTGTCTGGATCAAAGAGATCGGCGATATTCTCACGCGCGGTACGTCCGCCTTGCGCGCGGCGCTTGGCAACGGCATCTGGTCGAGCGCTATCATCTAGAAGCGCCATACGCGCGTTATAAGCAGACAAATCAAATCGCCCCGCGTCTGGATCTGCAGATGTTTTCGCAGCGACCTCACCCGGTACGAGTGTAATCAGAGGCGTGCCACTTTCGACTTCATCACTCGGAGCGACATGAACCGTTTGAACGACACCCGAAATCTGCGCGCGGATTTCGTGCTGCATCTTCATCAATTCGGTGACGAGCAAAACAGCCCCTTTGGACACGGCGTCGCCCTCTTTCACGCAAACGTCCGATATGATCGCCGTACTTTCGGCCTTAAGTGTCGTCATAAATCTCTCCCGTGGCCTCTGGTCTGGTTGATCTGTATCGACCTAGCTTTGCTCAGTTTTTCGCGCACAACGGTGTGGCGGTTTCTAAGACTGTAATCGAAGTTTTGGGGAAAAGTTGAACGCGCGAAATAAACGTGCCGTCACTTTTTGCGCAGCGGGCCTAATCGAAGCCTGACAGGACGCTCATTGGCCATCCTCTCTTGCTCGAATTGGATGGGCGTGATTGACTGCTAAAATAACTGTGGCGGCTGAAACCAACGGAGAGAAAAATGAGAACACTAAAGTTAGCTTTACTCGGGGGCGCGCTGAGCATGTCAGCACTGGGCGCATCCGCTGAAACATTTCGCTGGGCGTCCAACACAGACCCTCAAACGATGGACCCACATGCTGTAAACTCAGCGCCGGTTCTGTCGTTCTTGAACAACATCTACGAAGGCCTCGTGCGCCGCGGCCAAGACATGTCGATCGAGCCTTCGCTGGCCACATCATGGGCCCCGCTCGAAGGTGAAAACGGATGGCGGTTCACTTTACGCCAAGGTGTCACATTCCAAGATGGTTCGCCCTTTACCTCTGAAGACGTGATGTTTTCCTATCAACGTGCCTCTAACGAAGCTGCCGATGTGCGCTCTTGGTTTGCGCCTGTGTCGGACGTGCGTGTCGTAGATGACTTCACAATTGATTTTGTCACCACTGCGCCAAACCCTTTGTTTCCTGATTCAATCGCGAACTTCATGATCCTTGATAAAGGCTGGGCTGAAGCAAATGATGCAGCGCTGCCTGCACGCGATGCCGAGAATTTCGCGACGATGAACGTCAACGGCACGGGTCCATTCACTTTGGCCAGCCGCGATCCCGGCGTGCGCACGACGCTTGCGCCCAATGGAAGCTGGTGGGATGAGGTCGGACACAACGTCACCGAAGCTGTGTTTACCCCCATCGGAAACTCGGCCACTGGCCTTGCTGCGCTCCTGTCAGGCGAAATTGACTTTATCCAGCCGATCCCGTTGCAGGACATTGCACAAGTCGAAGGGCGCGATGGATTTAAGGTTCTGGAAGGTGAAGAAACCCGCGTCATCATGTTCGGCTTTGGCCATGAGCATGAAGCGCTTTTGTACTCTTCCGACGTAGCTGATGCGAACCCGTTCGCGGACCCGCGCGTGCGTTTGGCGGCGGCTCACGCCTTAGATCTCGCGTCTATCGACCGTGTCTTGTTCCGTGGCAAAATCGAAGGAGCAAGCCAGCTGGTGCCTGCGGGTATCTCAGGTTTTTCTGAAGCGAACCAAGATCGCCCTGCATTTGATCCTGAGCGCGCAAAGGCATTGCTTGCCGAAGCTGGGTATGCCGATGGGTTCTCCTTCGGTCTGAAATGCCCGAATGATCGCTACATCAACGATGAAGCGCTATGCCGTGCTGCAGCGTCCATGTTCGCGGCCGTTGGTCTGAACGCTGAGCTCAGCACTGGTCCTGTACGTGATTACTGGCCACAGCTGCGCGCTGACGACTTCGATATGTATCTTTTGGGCTGGTCACCGGGCACGTTTGACATGGAGCACCCGATCCGCTTCTTGCTACACAGCCAAGACAACGACAAAAAGCTCGGCTCTTGGAACTTTGGTGGGTATTCCAACGCACGCGTGGATGAGCTGCTGCCGCAAATCCAGCAAGAGATTGATCCCGCTGCGCGCCAAGCTTTGGTCGATGAGGTGGTTGCAATCACACAAGAGGAAGTCGCTTACATTCCGCTTTATACACAGCCTCTGATCTGGGCTGCGAAGGACAATGTCGACCTGACACAACGTGCGGATAACTTCTTTATGTTGCGCTGGGTGACGGTGAATTGATCCGAGCATAAGGCAAAAAGGCGATGGTTTATTTTATCTTAAAGCGGATGGTTCAATCCGTCTTTGTGATGCTAGCCGTCGCCTTTTTGGCATTTTCTTTGTTCCGCTTCGTTGGGGACCCGATCACCCAGATGACCGGTGTCGAAACCTCTGTCGAAGATCAAGAACGCCTACGTGAGGAACTAGGCCTCAACGATCCCTTTGTCTATCAGTTCACCCGCTTCACTGGGGATATGCTGCAAGGTGATTTCGGGTTTTCCTATCGCACGCGCCAACCTGTGGCTGAAATGATTGCCAGTCGTATTCCCGCGACATTGGAACTCGGCGTGGTGGCGTTGATTATTTCGCTTCTCGTTGGCGTCCCTGCAGGCGTTTACACAGCGCTGAAGCCGCGAGGCGTGCTGACACAATCCATATTGATGACAACCCTTGTCGGGGTGTCGATCCCGACGTTCGTGATCGGGATCATGCTGATTTTCATCTTTGGTGTGCAACTGGGCTGGCTCCCCACATTCGGGCGCGGCGGCACGGTTCAAATCGGTGGCTGGGAAAGCTCCCTGTTTACAATCGATGGATGGCGCGCGTTGTTGCTGCCAGCGATTACGCTTGGCGTTTATCAACTCACCCTGACGATGCGGCTTGTCCGTGCCGAGATGATGGAGGTCATGCGATCTGACTACATCCGTTTTGCCATGGCTCGCGGTGTGCCAACGGCAAGCCTTCACTACAGACATGCGCTTGCCAATACGATGGTGCCAGTGATCACAATCATCGGGCTGCAATTCGGCGGTGTCATCGCCTTTTCCATTGTGACGGAAAGCGTCTTTCAATGGCCCGGTATGGGGCTGTTGTTCCTTGAATCGATCCGCTTTGTCGATATCCCAGTCATGGGTGTTTATCTCGTCGTCATCGCATTCTTCTTCGTATTGGTGAACCTTGTTGTTGACCTGCTTTACGTGGCTATTGATCCGCGCTTGCGGATTAGGGACGTGTCATGATCGCGTTCTTGAAGAAATACGAAGGTCTGTGGCTTTTCGTGCATTCTCCCGCAGCGATTATTGCGGCCATCGTCGCTGTAATGATCTTTGTAGGCGCCGTTTGTGCGCCATGGATTGCGTTGGTCAATCCCTACGATCTGTCGTCGTTCAGCCTGTTTGACGGTCTATTGCCACCCGTTTGGGAGGACGGCGCGAACCCTAAGTTCATCTTAGGAACAGATGATCAGGGTCGCGATATGATTTCGTCGATCCTTTACGGCGCGCGGCTATCTTTGGTTATCGGCTTGTCCGCACT
>NZ_JBDWVM010000054.1:0-2285 GCF_039984035.1 Planktotalea sp.
TTGATCAATGCCCGAACGCGGCGCGCACGGTTGTAATATGCGTCATAAAAACCAGCACTTAGAACATAAGTCCCGATCATCACGCGGCGCTGCACTTCTGGGCCAAAGCCTTCAGCGCGGGTTTTTTCGTACATTTCCGTAATGCCGTCACCCGCTTCAAGTGAGGCGCGGTGGCCGTAGCGCACGCCGTCATAGCGCGCGAGGTTGGAAGACGCTTCCGCAGGGGCGATCACATAATAGGCAGGTAGAGCGTATTGTGTGTGTGGCAGCGAGATATCAACGATCTTCGCGCCCGCATCTTTCAGCATCGCGGTGCCGTCCGCCCAGAGCTTTTCGATCTCGGCAGGCATGCCATCCATGCGATATTCTTTTGGAATACCGATTGTCTTGCCTTTGATGTCGCCTGTCAGCATCGCCTCAAAGTTTGGCACAGGCAGGTTGGCACTTGTGCTATCTTTTTCGTCGAAGGAACACATGGTTTCCAACATGATCGCCGCGTCGCGCACGTCTTTGGTCATTGGACCCGCTTGATCAAGCGAAGATGCGAAGGCAATCGTGCCCCAGCGCGAGCAACGCCCGTATGTCGGTTTGATCCCGGTGATACCCGTGAAGGCTGCAGGCTGGCGGATCGATCCGCCTGTGTCTGTGCCCGTCGCCGCGAGACAAAGGTCCGCCGCAACCGCAGATGCGGAACCACCAGAGGAGCCGCCCGGTGTCAGCTCCGTATCCTCATTCCCACGACGCCATGGGTTGATCGCGTTGCCATAGATGGATGTCTCGTTAGACGAGCCCATCGCGAATTCGTCCATGTTGAGCTTACCCAGCATGACTGCACCTGCGTCGAACAAGTTCTGGCTCACTGTGCTTTCATACTCTGGCTTAAAGCCATTCAGGATAGCAGACGCGGCTTGTGACGGCACGCCCTTGGTGCAGAACAAGTCTTTGATCCCGATCGGCAGACCACACATGTCAGGCGCATCGCCGCCCGCAATGCGCGCATCTGCAGCCTTGGCTTGCTCCAGCGCCAATTCCGGCGTGTGGTGCACAAATGCGTTAAGCGCGCCAGCGCCTTCGATTTCCTTGAGAAACGTCTCCGTTAGTTCAACAGAAGTGGTTTCGCCCTTGCGCAGCGCATCGCGCGCGCCAGCCAGCGTCATTTTTGTCAGATCAGTCATTATTCAACCACCTTCGGAACCGCAAAAAAGCCTTCGCGCGCGTCGGGCGCATTGGCGAGCACTTTTTCCGGCTGATTGCCATCCGTCACAACATCCGTGCGGCGGAATAGTTTTTGCGGCGTTACAGATGTCATCGGCTCAACGCCCTCAACATCCACTTCATTCAATTGCTCGATAAAGCCA
The DNA here is from genome assembly GCF_039984035.1 of Planktotalea sp. Lineage (GTDB taxonomy): Bacteria > Pseudomonadota > Alphaproteobacteria > Rhodobacterales > Rhodobacteraceae > Planktotalea. Next base: position 1,359 of record NZ_JBDWVM010000054.1, read on the forward strand.
AGGATATTGCTGAATTCCTGCGCCAGCTCAGGCAGCGCATCAGGCTCAACCTTAATGCGGGCAAGTTTGGCTACACGAGCAGCTGTTTCTACATCAATGGACATCGGGCAAGTCTCCGCATTTAGCATGTTGCCTTTGCATTTAGCCTTAGGGCCAAGCAGTCGCAAGCCCACGAGAAGGCGCGCGCGCCTTCTAATTGCGGCCTGCGGCGTTAGAGAGCGCTTCTTGAGCACATTTAGGTGCTTAAACGGGCATCAAATACCCCCGCGCCGCTGATCCCGCTTCTCCTTGCGATCACATCAGAATCGCAACAAGATCGCTTTGATCCAACCCAAAGCAAGAAAGCCCAGCGCATGAAAATCATCCCTCTTGGTCACTCCGGTTTCCGTATTGAAATTGCCGATGAAATCTTGCTGGTCGATCCATGGTTTGAAGGAAACCCCGTTTTCCCAGAAGAGCGACGTGCAGAGGCGATCAAAGGCGCAACCTATGTTCTCATCAGTCACGGTCATTTTGATCACACCGCAGATGGGTTCAAAGTCGCCAAGGAGCTCGATATCCCCGCTGTTGGCATGTACGATTTGATGAACATTGCCGAGGAAGAGCATAGCATTAACACTATCGGCTTTAATCGCGGTGGCACTGTTATCTTGGGCGATGTGGATGTGACGATGGTCGCAGCCAGCCATTCCAGCACCTATAAATCCGCGAACGGTCCTGTTTATGCGGGCACAGAAACTGGCTTCATGATCGCGGGCGAAGGCAAGGTCATCTATTTCAGCGGCGATACCGACGTCATGATGGATATGGAGTTGTTCGAAGACCTGCATCATCCTGACATCGGCATTCTCAGCGCCGGTGGTCATTTCACGATGGATATGAAACGTGCTGCCTATGCCGCCAAGCGGTTCTTTAATTTCAAAGTGA
>NZ_JBDWVM010000055.1:0-3313 GCF_039984035.1 Planktotalea sp.
TGAATTGGTGGGTTCTTGATGCTACTGAAAAATTCCATTCGTCATGAATGAAATTTCATTTATGACGAATGGAACTATCTGATAAATATAGATAAAATTTAAAAATCACTATTGAACACCTTGCCCACTACGGCTAGCATCAAGTTAGCTTGCGCTAACTCGCAATGCTATCCTCGGGTTTCAGTCCCGGTTAACGCCTTATGGGGTTCTCTGATGAAGACATCTTATCGCATGGTGCGCAGCCATGTTCCAATCTTTTGGGTGCAGCACCCAGTGCGCAGTTTTCGACACTCACGGCTTGATCCTGTTCATCCTCATGCGTCGCTTCAAGTTGCAGTTCGTCCAAGCTCAATTGTCCTCGACGATTTGCACATCACCTTCGTCGTCCTCGTAAAGATAATTTTCCAGCGACTGGTTGATAACATCGCCAAGGTTTTGTCCCGTTTGAAGGGCAAATATCCTAGCCTCAGTAATCAGTTCTTTGTCAATGTTACGGACCGTGTGTCGAGTGGTTTGCATGCTAGTTCCTTCGATAGCTCATCATGTATATTTAGGGTGACGGAGCATTCAGGTAGCGCAAATCCAACTTGGCTGACTCGTTCCAGCTTCTACTCCCATAAATACCTTCCGAACCAAATAGGGAAGGCAGACAAGCATGCCAATTGAGACCAGTATGCAGAAATCAATTAGTGATCTTAATCTGAGCAACAAGCATAAATCTCAGCTTGAACGCGCATCCCAGCGGCGCAGCAATATCTTCATGGATCGATACATTCTTCCGACGATTAGTGGGTTTCTCAGCAACGATCTGAACGGCATGCCACATCTGTTTGCCAAGGAATCTGGTGCATTTGCACACCAAGATATGCTTGACTTTGGTTTAGAAACACATCCCGTTACTGGTCGCATACCTTATCAGTTTACGCTGTTCACCAACCCGCTCGATAATGCAAAATATGATCAACGAAGTGCTGTGCCAGGAAAGCGTTCAGGATGGACACCTCCATCAGAGAGGGTCGTAAACGCTGGCTGGTGTGTGTTCACGTTTGAATTTGATGGAGGGTCTATCGAAGACCTTGAAATGCAGTTGGATTGGTTCGCAGGCAAACCTGAAAATTGCCCGTTCCATGCTGTTCATAAAGCCCTGAGCGCCTTTCCTGACTATAGAGGTTACTGCGCTGTCTTTAGTGGCAACAAGAGTATTCACATTCACATAATCTTCGCCACCAATCACCTGAGCAAGCATGTTCCAACTGGAAAGAACACGAAGTCCAAAGAGATTTGGCAAGGTGACCTTCCTGATAGATTTCTTGGTGAAGTGCACCGACAAGCTTGGACGACCATTGCCGAGATGATCAATCTGAACCTGGAAACTGACGTTCAGTTCGACACATTTCTGCGGAACTATGTTCAGAAGCGTCGACTACCATGGGGTATTCGCCAATTTAAAAAACGATCTGACCTCCACGGATTCAACGTAGGCGATGAAATTGAGCAGATCGTTGTTCAAGAGAACGTCCTAACTAGGTCGCCAAAGCAGTCTGGTGGCACTCCACTCATTTCGGCTGAGGGCTTTAACTCACTTGCTACGGCTGAACGCACGGCAAGTCGAAAGCCCAGTCCGTCATACATTGCTACTGATCAGCAGCCTCGCGTCCTGGATGACTTCCGAATGTATTTGATGAGCAACGGATGGGCCGAGTACCCTAAACCAGCGACATTGCATCATGACGGTTCCTTCAACGTCGTTCACTTTTTCAATGATGAGCAGGACTGCAATCCCTCAACTTTTGTGAGAGGAGATAACCGTATGCTCGTTGGTGGCGGCAAAGCAGCACCGGCCCTTGGAGTCTTCTTACCAAACGATCTTTCCCTGGATGACACGCTCAGTTTACTCGCTCCGAACCAGCTAAAGCGAATTGAAGGAACCTCTGCTCGGAAATCTCGCAAAAAAGCACTTGCGAGTGTCCGCTTCAAAGAAGATGCGACAGACCTTAAACAAGCACGTGCGGTTCTGGCTCCAATTCTCGACAACGTTGCCCGGTTACCCGGAACAACAATGGTCCAGGCGCTGGAAGGGATAGGTAAGACGTATTTTCTTATGTCTGTAGCGACTGAAGTGAATTGGGATCAGGATGCTGAAAGATATAGACAAGCAGGGCTTAATAGAACCGAATTCTCTCCTGCCAAAGGCTTTGTTGCTTTAGCCTGTAAAAGCTATGCTCAATGTTATTCGAAAGCCAATGAGTTCGCACGACTGCCCTCTGGGCCGAGCAATATTGTCCTGATCAAGTCGATGTCCCGAATCTACGAAGACGCCTTAAAAGGCTTTGCCAATGAAAGTGAAATTACTCGGCAAAGAGCCGGAGAATTGGGGTATCCCCATTTGCTTCATGCAATCAAAGGTGAACAGCCGGACATATTCAAAACGATGACTGAGATCAGAGATGCGATGTGGCCACAGATCAATGGGGTTGCTCAATTCGATCCATGTGCGTTTGTTGTGCTGGTACACCCGGTCTTACAAAATTGGCCTCATTCACTATATGCGAAAGCCTTCCTGCACCCCGATTTCCCTAATGATCTCGATCCAGACGCTATTTCAAAGTGCGCGGCACAAATGACTATGAAACGGGTTATCTACGATGAGGTCGAATGGCAGGACCTCGTTTCCCTGTACCCCCTGTGGATGGTGCAACTTGCCAAAGATGCTGAAACGCAATGCCAATCCCAGGCCAAAGAAGAATGGGAGGAAGCGCCTCTATCTGATCGCGTCTCCGCGTTTAAAAGATCGATGGCAAATGCGGGTTCCCCAGACATGTCATACGATACTTGCGACGCTATCATCAGGGCAGGTCTCACCGAGGCTGACAGATACAGTATTGATGCCAGTCGCTTCCCTTTCGGGAAAGGAACCAATGAGAACAACATCTATGCACAATGTGATGGTAAAGAATACTATGTCAAAGAACGTCGCTGGTGGAAAAGCCTCAACTGCCCGGTGGTCATTCTAACAACAGAAGACCTGCCTAGATTGGTGGCGAAAGGCATCAATAGTGTCCAGCCCAATATGCCTTCAACGCCAAGAGAAATCATCACAATATTCAATCTAACTGATGCTCCCCATCTAATTCATGAAACCGTACAACTTCGCTTTGACGAGCGAGTTAGGATGCCACGCTCAGACGATAAACCATCGGTAATCAACATGGCAGATGATTTGCTCGCTGGTGATGTCGGCTACATCATTTCTAACGGCGTCCCTAGAGATGATCCCCGTTTTGACGGTAAGGTGTCTTCGCACAAAGATGCC
>NZ_JBDWVM010000056.1:0-18281 GCF_039984035.1 Planktotalea sp.
TAGGCGGGCGCACGGACGTGACCCGGCGGCATGAGTTCTCGAATGCGCACGCTATCGCCTGTGGAAAGCTGTTTAGGATCCAAGGCTGGCATCCCCGTAGGTTTCGCCGCGTGCCTTCACCTCAGCCATTTTTGCGCCAAGTTCTTCAAGTGAATAGGCGCCTTTTTCAACGAGGTTCTGGTTAATGGCTGCGATCCACCGCTCATAATAGCTCATGTTTTCAAAGGCGTCCTCGCCCATGTCTTCGAGCGCACGGCGCAAACCATCTACCGTAAAGAATCCCTTGCCGCTACATAGGATCATCAGCGCATCAACGCGTTTCTCCCAAAGCGAAAAGTCATGTTCTGACTCGCAGATCGGGCCGGCATCCGTGCCGCCCATATCGTGCCATCGACGTCCGTTTGTATCATGTTTCATGAGCGAAACGCTAACGTGCGTTGTGGCGGCTGTCTAGAAGGGGCAGGGTCTTTACGCCTCGACATCCTCAATCAAGAGAATTTCACCGCTCTGCGCAAGTTCACGCACGCCTGCGACCACCTCGGTCATTGCCGTTTCACCGTCTTCGTCGCCGACTTCGCCGCGTTCGGCGATGGCCTCTCGCATTTGTTCAGCCAAGCGTTTGGAAATGTTGTCTAAAATAAAATCCGCGGAGGGTTTGGTGAGCTCATCCGTTGCGGCAGCCAGCGCCGTTACAAGCGTATCATTGTCCACAACCCGCAAGATCGCAGCGACGTCGCGGGCATCCACGCGTGCAGCAATATGTTTGAAGGTAAAGATCGCCTTGCGTACTTCCTTGGCAAAGTCTTCATCTTCGCTGTTCAACCCCTCCAAAAGCGCATCTCGCGTTGCGCTGCGGGAGGAGTTCAAAATTGCACCGATGCGATCAACTGGTGCACTTTCAAAAGCGCGCTCAGGCTCGTTTTCCAATTGCGCGATCAAAGCACGGCCGATGCGATCTACAGCGTCTGGGGTCACTGTGCTGGTGAGAGAGACAGAATAGGTGATGCGACGGGCGCGTTCGCCGGGCATTTTGCCCAACATATCCGCCGCCTTTTTCACATCGATTTTCGAAATCAGAACTGCTGCGACCTCAACGCTTTCCTCCTCAATTAATTCGAGCAATTTTTCCGGTTCATATGTGCGCAAACGTTCCCAAGGATCGCCAATATCGCGCACGCCGGTCCGTCTGCGAATTTGTGCAGCTGCTTTTGGGGTAATTTTGCCATCTAGCTCGTTCAACGCGCCTGCAACGCCCTTGGGGAAGGTAAGGCCAGTTTGTTCCAGCTCATTTGCGAATTCTTCGACCACACTGATCAATGTATCGCGGTCAACGCGGCGCAAAGTGCCCATTTGATGCGTCAGTTCCGCCTGTAAATCCTCGGGCAGTTCATTGATTGGGACATTCGCACCCTCTGTCATCAAGAAACGCACAATAATGGCGGCCTTTTCCGCGGAGCTTACTTTGCGCGGAGCAGGTTTGTTCACCGCGTTTTTGGGAGTGATTTGGCCGAGTTGCATCAATTTCTTACCTATCATTCTGCTCTGTTACTTAGCGGTATGAAGGCAAAAAATGAAAAATGACTGAACGCCGCCAAAGTAGCGTTCAGTCGATGTTATTTTTTGATCAGCTTATTCGCCGAACACGCGTTTGAAGATCGTATCGACGTGTTTCGTGTGATAGCCCATGTCGAATTTTTCTTTGATTTCATCGACGCCCAATGCCGCGACAACTTCTTCGTCGGCCAGCAATTGTTCTTGGAAATCAACGCGGTGTTCCCACACTTTCAAAGCGTTACGCTGCACCATGGAATAGGCGTCTTCGCGCGACACGCCTGCCTGTGTAAGGGCAAGCAGGACACGTTGGCTCATCACCAAACCCGGGAACTTGTTCATGTTGTCGAGCATGTTGTCAGGGAAGATCAACATTTTCTCAATAACGCTTGTGAGGCGTTTCAGAGCAAAGTTCAGCGTGATTGTCGCGTCTGGACCGATGGTACGCTCAACAGAGGAATGCGAGATATCGCGCTCATGCCAAAGGGCTACGTTTTCCATCGCGGGAATCACTGCCATGCGAACGAGACGCGCAAGACCTGTGAGGTTTTCGGTCAGAATCGGGTTCTTCTTGTGCGGCATCGCAGAGGAGCCTTTTTGACCCATGGAGAAGAACTCCGCTCCCTCAAGCACTTCGGTGCGTTGCATGTGGCGGATTTCGATAACGATGTTTTCCATGGAGGAGGCGATCACACCCAAAACGGAGAAGAACATCGCGTGACGGTCACGTGGAATCACCTGTGTGGAGATTGGCTCAGGCTTGAGGCCCAGCTTCTCGCAGACGTGCTCTTCAACGCGTGGATCAACGTTTGCGAATGTGCCGATTGCGCCGGAAATCGCACCGGTTGAAATCTCTTCGCGCGCTGCTTTGAGGCGGGCAAGGTTGCGATCCATTTCCGCATAGAACCGCGCGAACGTCAGGCCCATTGTTGTTGGCTCAGCGTGAATACCGTGGGAGCGACCAACGCGAACCGTGTCTTTATGCTCCATCGCGCGGGTTTTGAGCGCGGCCATCAGGCCCTCAAGGTCAGCGATCAGAATGTCAGACGCGCGCACGAGCTGCACGTTCAAACATGTGTCCAAAACGTCAGAGCTGGTCATGCCCTGATGTACAAAACGCGCTTCTTCGCTGCCGACGTGCTCTGCAAGGTGGGTCAGGAAGGCGATGACGTCATGTTTGGTCACCGCTTCGATTTCGTCGATACGCGCCACGTCGAATTCCACGTCTTTGGCTTTCCAAACCGCGTCTGCGTTTTCCTGTGGGATCACGCCAAGGTTGGCCATCGCGTCACAGGCGTGCGCTTCGATCTCATACCAGATGCGGAATTTTGTTTCTGGCGACCAGATTGCAACCATCTCGGGGCGGGAGTAACGAGGGATCATCGATGCCTGTCCTTTTTGTGACTTTCAGCGTGGGTTGCGCTCTCATAGTCTGGGCATGGAAAAGGCACAAGCGAGGAGAGCCAAGGTGAGACGGATTGCCCTGATTTATAGAGGTTTGCCCCTACTTTTGGTGACTTTGCTCGTGCCAGCAGCGGCTTTGGCGCAAGAGAATGAGACTTGGACCGCTTTGGATGGGGATCAGATCAAAGAGGTCTTCGTAGGGGTGGTACTCGATTATCCGAACGCGTGGCAGGATTTTCGCGCCAGTGGCAAGACGCTATATAATGCAGGCGAGGACAGTTGGGGAAATTGGCGTGTTGAGAGCGATCAATATTGTAGCCAGTGGCCGCCGCGTGATCTTTGGGATTGTTATGATGTTGCGCGGCGCGGAGATGACATTCGCTTCACTGATGCGCAGGGGAATCATAGCATTGGGACGATACGACAGTAATGCTTAAACCATCTGATTTCTTGGGCCGCTGGTCGATCGACCGTTCGATCACAGAGGCACATGCCCCAAACCCAGCGCGGTTTGTTGGCAGCGCAACAATCACCGAAGGGCCTGTGGTTTGGGTCTTTGCGGAGGAGGGTACGTTGTCCCTTGCGCAGGGCAGTACCATGAAAGCAGAGCGCAAATATCTCTGGAAATCCGTTGGAAACGGCTTTGATGTGTTCTTTGCGGATGAGCGGTTCTTTCACCGCTTTGATCTGACTGCGCAAGCGCAGGCCAGTCATTGGTGCGATCCGGATCAATATGATGTTGCTTACGATTTTTCGGCTTGGCCGGTTTGGTCAAGCACTTGGAACGTCGCTGGACCGCGTAAAGACTATGTCATGCAGAGTTCCTTCTTACGTCTGCCGTAACGTCATCCTGTTGCCGCTAACATGACAAAAGCTCGGAAAATGCGCTTGCATTTTGCGTTGCAGCAAGAACATATGCCGCAACGCAACATGACAAAGGGTGACACATGAACCTGTCTTTGAACCACAAAGTTTTGAGCGAAGCCGTCGCGCCGCAAGAAGGTACGACCAAACTCGCGAAAGAAGCGGCGCTTGTTGTTGCTGGAATTTTGTTCCTCGCAATCGCTGCAAAAATCAAAGTGCCAATGTGGCCAGTTCCGATCACAATGGGCACATTCGCTGTTCTGACAATGGGCGCGGCTTACGGCGCGCGTCTCGGCCTTGTGACGATCCTTGGCTATATGATCATCGGCGCACTCGGCTTTGACGTTTTCGCAGGGTCTTCTGCTGAAAAATTCGGCCTCGAGTACATGATGGGCGGCACAGGCGGCTACCTTGTTGGCTACGTTCTTGCTGTTCTCGCACTCGGCACGGCAGCGCGCGCTGGTTGGGATCGCTCCGCTCCTAAAATGGCAGGCGCAATGCTTCTTGGTAACGCATTGATCTACGTTCCTGGCCTGATCTGGCTCGGCATGCTCTACGGTTGGGACAAGCCAATCCTTCAGTGGGGCCTCACACCATTCTTGATCGGTGACGCAATCAAGCTCGCGCTTGCAGCGATTACTTTGCCAATGACCTGGAAGCTGGTGAACCGCGCACGCGGCTAAGCTTTCGAGCACTCAAATAGAAAAAGGCGCGGTTTTTTCCGCGCCTTTTTTTGTCGGAAGTCGAGGTTCTCTGGGATGCTACAGAAGTTCAGTCACGACTGTAGAGCTGCGCTCTAAGGTTTTGTGAACAGGGCATTTATCTGCAATTTCCAACAGGCGCGCACGCTGTGCATCATCCAATGAACCTTGCAGTGAAATCACCCGTTTAAAGCTATCAACCTTATCGAGCGTACCGCTGTCCTGCGCATGCATTTTGTCATGGCTGACATCGACCGAAATGCTTTTCAGTGGCCACCCTTTACGGCGTGCATACATGCGGATCGTCATTGAGGTACAGGCGCCAAGCGCTGCCGAGAGATACCCATAAGGCGACATGCCGCGATTGGTGCCACCATAGGCAAGCGGTTCATCCGCCAGCATGTGATGATCGCTGCCGCTGTAAACATCCTGCAAGAAGCCACGCGGATCAGCCTCGCGCACGCGCACGATGCCTTCGGGCGTGCCGATAGGCGGCGCGGCTTTGGGCAGTTTCAGATAACGCTGGCTCCACGATGCAATAACGTCCGCAGTGTAGCAGGCATCATCAGGGTTCGAGATCAGATGATCTGCATCATCCAGCGTCACAAAGCTCTTGGGGTGATTGCCTGCGGTGAAAATCCGTGTCGCGTTTTCGATACCCACAACCGCATCGCGGGGCGCATGCATCACCAACAACGCAGCTTTGGTTGCGCGCATCGCATCATTCAAAGACGTGGCACTCACATCATCAACAAAAGCTTTGCCGATAGTGATTGGTCGACCGCCAAGGTTCACTTCGGCTTTGCCATTTTCACTAATTTCGTTCAGCGCACCGCCAAAATTATGTGTAACATGTTCAGGATCAAAAGGCGCACCAAGCGTCACGACAGCTTTGAGGCCTTCAATTTCGGGGGCGACCTTCAGAACGGCAGCGCCGCCAAGCGAATGCCCGATCAATAGGGTCGGGGCCATGCTGCGTTCTTTCAACACATTCGCCGCTGCAACGAGATCGGCAACGTTGGAGGAAAACGTCGTATTGGCGAACTCACCTTGGCTATGACCGAGCCCCGTAAAATCAAATCTGAGGACTGCAATGCCCTGATCCGCGAGCCGCTGGGAGATTCGGCGCGCCGCGGGGATATCTTTGGAACAGGTGAAGCAATGCGCAAAAAGCGCAGTGGCAAGATGTGGTCCATCAGGCATGTCCAAACGCGCAGCCAATTGCGCGCCTGAGTGGCCTGTAAATGTAAAACGTTCCGTAGGCATGGGGCAGACTCCTAGTGCTGTGCCTAGGGTGGGGCCTTTTTGCCCGAGTGTGAAGATGTGTTACAGCGGAGTCGCGCGGAGGTGATCAGTGCAACACTTTTATCCCCGAAAACCCCGCTTATTCCCCCATGAGAGCGGGATCAAAAGGGTATTTGGTCAAATTCTCAAATCCATCTTCGGTGATCAGCACTTGATCTTCGAGCTTGATTGAGAAATCGCCACCGACTTCGCCGCAGGCTGCCTCGACGCATAAAACCATGCCGGGTTCGAGCGGATACTCAAAAGAGCCGGGCACATATTTCTCTTTATGCGCCACCAAGGGCCATTCATCGCACAGGCCCACACCATGCATCATACAGCCATATTGTTGCGCTTTGAATTTGGCGGGGTGCTGCATGCATTGATCGATCAGGTCGGGGATCATCAGCCCGGGTTTGAGCAGCGACATGTTGTGCATGATAAAGTCATGTGAATGCCTCATCGCGTCGATCATATCTTGGCGTGGCTTCTGATCACCGATCCACCATGTGCGACTGATGTCGATGCAGATGCCATAAGAGCCGATCAAATCCGTATCAAAGGCGACGATTTCGTTGTTCTGAACGATGCGCGGCCCGCACTCTTGAAACCAAGGGTTGGTACGTTGACCAGAGGCGAGCAGGCGGGTTTCGATCCATTCACCGCCGCGCTTGATGTTTTCCGCATGCAGCACCGCCCAAATGTCATCTTCGGACACATTGCCGCTTGGAACATTTTCGCGCGCGAATTTCTCCATCGCATAACAAGCAACTTCGCAGGCATGCGATGCGGCGCGCATGGCCAGAATTTCATCCGGCCCTTTCACCGCGCGCGCCTTTTCTGTGACCTCTTCACCTTCCATGATCTCAAAGCCCTGTGCCTCAAGCGCGCGCAGACCGTGGAGCATGATTTTATCAACCGCGAGACGTTTGTTGCCGCCTGCATGTTCTTCAAGAAGCACACGTATTTCATTGGAAAGCACATCAGCTTGCACATCAATCTTATCACCGCGATCAAAGTAAAACAGATCGGCGCCAGAACGTTGCTCACGTACCAAGGGATTGAATGTACTAAGGAAAGGCGAGTTTTTGTAATCCCAGATCACCATATACCCATCGGCGCAGAGCAGCACCGCGCGAAAGGGATTGTGGGTGTTCCACAGCTGCATATTGGTGCTGTCCGTGGCATAGCGAATATTCAAGGGATCAAACAACAGCAGACCGGCATAGCCGCGATCTACAATGTGTTGGGTGAGGCGTTTCCAACGATATTCGCGCATATTAGCGAGGTTCGGCATGGTGAGACCTGCCGCTTCCCATTCCGCGAAGGCCAATTGTGTCGGACCGATTTCAATGCGGTCGTTGTCATTCGGTGTCCCGTCGCTCAGTGTCGCAGCTTTGCTCGGGTCAATCTTTCGCGCATCGCGGTAATGATGGTTCATTTCAAGCCTCCCATTGCTGGGCATCAGCCTGCGATTGAAGCGCAATTGGGGTCCGCAACATATGCGACACCTCTGGATGTCGTTTTTGAGCGGCTGTCATTAACTTTTAAGAAAACTGTAAAAGAAGTGTCGCGTGCCTGTTAACTGGCCGTCACGCGCAACGGACATCTTCGGCTCATCTGAGAAACTGGAGATTCCTCTCATGACATTTTTGAAAAAAAGCGCCGCATTGGCGCTTCTCGCTGTGACGACACCTGCTTATGCAGATATGACTGCGGATGCGCTCACCTATGGTCCACGTCCGTTCTATCTGATTGATCGCATGGAAGAGGGGCCGCTCAAGAGCAAACTGGCGTCTTGCATGGGGCAAGAGGTTTCACCAAGCCTGTTCTCTATCGGTCACCGCGGTGCGCCTATGCAGTTCCCTGAGCATACACTGCAAAGCAACATCGCAGCTGCGCGCATGGGTGCGGGCATTCTGGAATGCGATGTGACCTTTACCAAGGACAAAGAATTGGTTTGCCGTCATGCGCAAAACGATTTGCACACGACAACCAATATTCTCGCGACGTCTTTGGCGGACAACTGCACGGCCGGTTTTACTCCCGCTGCAGGTGAAGACAAAGCCAGCGCCGAGTGCCGCGCGTCTGACATTACATTGGCGGAGTTCAAAACGCTGACAGGCAAAATGGACGCTGCAGATACTTCTGCAACGACAGTCGAGGCCTATATGGACGGCACTGCTGGCTGGCGCACGGATCTGTATACCGTTCAGGGCGGCACGCTTTTGACGCACACGGAAAGCATTGAAGCGTTCAAATCCTATGGCGCAAAGTTCACACCCGAGCTGAAATCACCAAGCGTTGATATGCCGTTCGATGGTTTCTCCATGGACGACTACGCCCAGAAGATGATCGACGAGTATAAAGCAGCAGGCGTGCCAGCCTCTGAAGTTTGGGCGCAAAGCTTTGATCTGGATGTGGTGAAATATTGGATCAAAGCGGAGCCGGAATTCGGCGCGCAAGCGGTCTATTTGATGGATGAGTACAACATCGAGGGCTATTCCGCGATGGACCCGGCGACATGGCCAAACACCATGGAAGAGCTGAAAGCGATGGGTGTGAACTACATCGCACCGCCTATGTGGATGCTTTTGACGCTTGAGGGTGACAAGATTGTTGCGTCTGAGCTGGCAAAACAAGCCAATGCTGCTGGCCTGAAAATCATCACTTGGACGCTGGAACGTTCCGGTCCACTTGGCAACGGCGGCGGCTGGTATTTCCAAAGCGTTAAGGACGTGATCGACAACGATGCGGATTACTTCGACGTGCTCGATGCCTTGGCGCAAGAGGTCAAAGTTGTAGGTGTCTTCTCTGATTGGCCTTCGACTGTCACATATTACGCGAATTGCATGGGGCTGTAAGCCTAAATCAATTTGATTGGTGACGAGAAAGGGTTGGCCTGCTAGCCCTTTCCTCATGTCTGCAATTTGCCAATCACATTATCCTGAACGCCTGCGCACGGCGCGTGCCTTGCCCGGAATTGCGCCGCTTTCTGCTGGCGATTGGCTTGAGGTGGACGATGCCTTTGCTGCGCAGATGACGCGGCGCGAGGCGCTCCTCAAGGATCAGAAAGACAAGGTACTTGCGCATGTCGAGGACTCACGCCCCGCGCGAGAAGAGGCCTTGGCTGAAGCACTGAAGCTACTGGCGCATGATGCGCGATATGAGCTGTCTACAAGCCATGTGCGTCGCCCCGATGGTCAAACGGTTGATTTACAGGGTGAGCCGCTCGAAGTTTTGGGGCGTTTGGTGCAAGAAGACATTTGTTTGATGCAAAAGCCTGAGGGCGCAGCAGAACATGTCCTAAGCGCTGCATGCCTGTGTTTTCCTGCGTCTTGGACCTTGGCCGAAAAGATCGGCAAGCCGTTGCTCGCCATTCATGACCCTGTTGCGGAATATGACGATACGCTCGCGCGCCGTGTCCAACGATTGTTTGATGGGGTGCAAGTGGGGAGGCCCTTGTGGCGCTTTAACCAGCTTTGGTACGCGGATGCAGAGCTGCACCAGCCCAGATCAGTCTACGCGCCGCGTGAAGAGGTGAGCCCAATTCAAGGTGATTTTCTGCGCATGGAAAAGCAATCAATCGTTCGACTGCCCCAAACGCGGGCCGTCGTGTTTTCGATCCACACATACGTTTTAAATCGCGCCGACGTCCCAGAGGATATCGCGCGATCAACGCGTTCTAACTGAAATCAGAGAGGGGGGTTAGCGACCCCAGGTGCGCACAGGACCGCAATCCATGTGTACAAAATTGGAGCCAGAATAGCTTCCAACACCGCCGCCACGGCATGCTGCTGCTGCACGAGACACTTGCCCAACGGAACGTGAAGACAGACGCAAATCAGCCGCTTGGCCCTTCATGTGAAGCGAGTTTTTCGCAACGCCAGATGAGCGTGAACGCAGCATCGCGTTGGTTTTCGGGCTGCGATAGCCAGACAACAACATGTAAGGTTCGTTTGAATCCAGAAGGTTATGTGCCGCGGCCATAACGTCGATGGTGCGAAGGTCGATGAATTTCACATCATTGGTGCGCCAATCGCGCATGAAGTGGTGAACTTCTTGTACCGCTTCTTTGATGTACTTGCCTTCGACCCAATAAATCATGTCGATGCGTTCGCCAGTGCGGCCGGAATACATTTTAATACGACGAATGTCGCCGCCGCCGCGCAGGAAGCCTGCTGCGTTTGCATAGCTCGGAGCTGCTACGACCGCTGTGGCCGCGAATGCACGAAGAAGGCCACGACGCGTTACGCCGCTACTCTGTTCGTTTGCCATCACTTAGTCCGTCCCGTTCTTAACCTGTTCGCATCCGATGTTACGGATGCTCTGCCTATGTATCCCCGCAGTACAGCTTCTATGACATACTTCGAATCGCCAACCAAGCTTCGATTTCCGAAAAGGGGAGATCGCAACCATTTTCGGCATTTTTCTGCTCAATTGTGTAAATATATCATTCAATTGCATCAAATGAATGAAGTCGACGTTAATTCTAGGTGCACAGTTGCACCACAGAACGGCTTTTGTTGTCACCTTTCGCAAATGTGAATGGACAGAGTAGGGGCCAATGAAAGAAGACATCAGATACAAAAAACGCGCGCTGCCCGCGCTATAAACAGTACATTTTTTTCGGGGGACATCGATGCATATGCTTCGCAGTCAGGTACTTTTTTCATTCAGAGCATGTCTTGCCGTGTTCGCGCTCATGCTTTTGAGCATCGGTTTTGTTGCCACGCCAGCGCAGGCTCAGGTTACCGCCTTTAAGCAGGCTGTTGCGGAAGCTGCGGCAAAAGACAAAGACATCTCAGCCTTTTACCAAGCCAACAAATACAAAGCGATTTGGACAGGACGTAACAACAAGGATCGCCAACGCCGCGATGCTTTGCTGAACGCGGTAACGAACGCAGCTGATCATGGCCTACCAGTGAGCCGCTATAACCCCGAGCAACTCAAAGCGTTGCTCAAACAAGCGAAAAGCCCACGGGATCGCGGCGCTGTAGAAGTCGAGATGAGCCGCATCTTCCTGCAATATGCGCGGGACCTTCAAACAGGTGTTCTGACACCGTCCAAAGTTGATAGCGATATCGTCCGCAGTATTCCGCACCGTGATCGTCTGTCTTACCTGACGAACTTCACGAAATCCTCGCCAAAGCGCTTTTTCCAAGCTCTGGCGCCAACCGCGCCAGAATATGCACGCTTGATGAAAGCTAAGCTGTTGATGGAACGCCAGTTGGCAAAAGGCGGCTGGGGCCAGAAAGTTCCTGCGAAATCCTTGAAGCCGGGTCAGTCTGGCAATGCGGTCGTTATCTTGCGCAACCGTTTGCAAACAATGGGCTACCTAAAGCGTTCTTCTTCGCAAACTTATGACGCTGCGATGCAATCTGCGATGCAACAGTTCCAAACCTCCCGTGGTTTGAACCCTGATGGGGTTGCAGGGCCGGGCACGATGGCGGAAATCAACCGCCCGATTGAGGCCAATCTGCAAGCGGTCATGGTTGCGATGGAGCGCGAGCGCTGGATGAACCGTCCACGTGGCAAGCGCCATATCTGGGTCAACCTGACGGACTTCTCCGCAGTTATCATGGACAATGGTAAAGAGACATTCCGCACGCGGTCGGTGATTGGCAAAGATCAAAGTGATCGCCGTAGCCCAGAGTTTTCTGATGTGATGGAATTCATGGTGATCAATCCGTCTTGGTATGTGCCACGTTCCATCACGACGAAAGAATACCTACCATTGATGCAGCGTAACCCGAACGCGGTGTCGCATCTGCAGGTGATCGATAGCCGTGGTCGCACCGTGTCCCGCTCAGCGGCGAACTTTGGCGCTTACACAGCTAAAACATTCCCATACAGTCTGAAGCAACCACCAAGCCGCGGAAACGCATTGGGTCTTGTGAAATTCATGTTCCCGAACCGTCACAACATCTATCTGCACGATACGCCTGCAAAGAACCTGTTCAGCCGCGAAACGCGTGCCTATTCACACGGTTGCATCCGTTTGCATCAACCATTCGAATTCGCTTACGCCCTTTTGGCAAAGCAAACGAGCGATCCGAAAGGGTTCTTTCAAGCGAAACTGGCGACGGGTTCCGAGGCACGTGTAAACCTGAAAGAGCCTGTTCCTGTGCACATCGTCTATCGCACGGCATTCGTAACAGCCAAAGGCAGCGTCAACTTCCGCCGCGATGTCTATGGTCGTGATGCGCGTATCTTTAAGGCGCTGGCCAATGCAGGCGTTCAATTGCGCGCTGTTGGCGGCTAAACGTTTTTCATCTGAATGACATGAGCAAAGCCGGGGCATGCCTCGGCTTTGTTTCGTTTGATCAGGTGGTTTGCCTCCGACTGTGATATCGCCTACATCATTCTCAAGATCGCAGGCGAGGGCAGCTATGACATATTCGATTGAACAAATCGCAAAAGGATTGGGCGCAAAAGCTGTTGGTGATGTGGGGCTGATCGTGGCCTCTGTTGCAGAGCCAGCATCCGCGAAAGCCGATCAGCTTGCCTTGGCGATGAAACCTGATTTTGCAAAACAATTGCCAGATGGTGCGGCGCAAGCCGCGCTGCTCTGGAGCGATGCTGATTGGCAGGGGTTCGGGTTGAAAGCAGCCATTTTGGCGGATCGACCACGGTTTGCGATGGCCTCGCTCAGCGCCATGATGGACCCGGAGCCGACGCCGCCAGCAGTAGTGCACCCGTCCGCTGTTATTGACCCAAGCGCCGAGCTCGGCGCGAATGTGTCAGTCGGGCCCTTGGCCGTCATTGAAGCAGGCGCGCGTATCGGCGCAAACAGCCGCATTGCTGCGCAGGTCTTTATCGGGCGCGACGCGGTAATCGGCGCTGATGCCAACCTTCGGGAAGGCGTTCGAATTGGCGCACGCGTGCGCATCGGCGCCCGCTTTATCGCGCAGCCCGGCGCAACTATTGGCGGCGATGGATTTTCCTTTGTCACGCCCGAAGCGGGTGCAGTTGAACGCGTGCGCGACACCCTTGGTGATCAGGGCGACGTCAAAGCGCAAAGCTGGGCGCGCATTCATTCGCTGGGTTCTGTCCAGATTGGTAATGATGTGGAGATCGGCGCAAATTCTTGTGTAGATCGTGGAACGGTGCGGGATACGGTGATCGGCAACGGATGTAAGTTCGATAACCTCGCGCAGATTGGCCACAACGTGGTGATCGGAAACGACTGCATGATTTGCGCGCAGGTCGGTATCGCGGGATCAACTCGTATTGGCAATAATGTCGTGCTGGGTGGTCAAACGGGCGTCAGTGACAATGTCTTTATCGGTGACAACGCAATCACTGGCGGCGCAACCAAGGTCCTGTCCAATGTTCCTGCGGGTCGCGTTATGCTGGGATACCCTGCGGTCAAAATGGACAAGCAGATCGAAATCCACAAATACTTGCGCCGCTTGCCGCGCCTGTTCGCTGATGTCGCATCCCTGCAAAAGGGTGTTTCCAAGAGCCGCGACAGCGACTAAATCAACACCCAAGCATTTGGCACAAAAGGATCGGCCATGAGCATACGCGACAAAATCATCGAGATCATCGCAGAACAGGCAATGCTGGACATCTCGGACGTCAGTGCAGACAGCACATTAGAAAGCCTCGGGATTGATAGTCTTGGCCTCGTTGAGAGTATCTTTGCAATTGAAGAAGAGTTCGATGTGACCATCCCCTTCAACGCGAATGAGCCTGAAAAGAGCGATTTTGACATCTCATCGGTTGAGACAATCATCGCTGGGATTGAACGTTTGGTAGCTGAAAAGTCGTGAGACGCGTTGTCATCACTGGCGCAGGCACGATCAACGCGCTTGGCCAATCTGTTCCAGCAACGCTCAAAGCGATGCAAGAGGGGCATTGCGGCATTGGTCCGCTAGAGTTTCGTGACGTTGACCGTCTGTCGATACAGATCGGTGGGCAGGTCAAAGGCTTTGAAACCGAGGGTCTGTTCAACCGTCAACAAATGACGCTCTATGATCGCTTCACGCAGTTTACGCTTTGCGCTGCGAAAGAGGCGATTTTGCAATCCGGTCTCGATTTCGTTGGTGAGTTGGCGGCGCGGTCTGGCGTTGTTCTTGGAACCGCTGGCGGCGGGGTGAGCACATGGGACGACAATTATCGTTCGGTCTATGAGGACGGTAAAAACCGCGTGCACCCGTTTGTTGTGCCGAAGCTTATGAACAATGCGGCCTGTAGCCATATCTCGATGGAGCATAACCTGAAGGGGCCTTCCTTTACGGTTTCAACGGCCTGCGCATCCTCCAATCATGCGATGTCGCAAGCGTTTTCTATGATCCGCACAGGCATGGCAGAGGTCATGGTCACAGGCGGTTCTGAAAGCATGCTGTGTTTTGGCGGCGTTAAAGCGTGGGAAGGTCTGCGCGTGATGTCCAAGGACGCGTGCCGTCCGTTTTCAGCCAACCGCAATGGCATGGTTCAGGGTGAGGGCGCTGGTATTTTCGTCTTTGAAGAGATGGAACATGCCAAAGCGCGCGGCGCTGAAATCCTGTGCGAAGTGGCAGGCTTTGCGATGTCGTCCGATGCGGCTGACATTGTGATGCCGTCTAAACAGGGGGCCGCGCGGGCGATTTCCGGAGCATTGGCGGATGCAAAGATTGATCGCAGCGGGGTTGGCTACATCAACGCCCACGGAACGGGAACTGCTGCAAATGACAAAACCGAATGTGCGGCCGTTGCCGATGTGTTTGGCCCGCACGCAGATGATTTGATGATGAGTTCAACCAAATCGATGCATGGGCATCTGATTGGTGGCACAGGTGCTGTGGAGCTGTTGGCCTGCATCATGGCCCTGCGTGACGGGATCATCGCGCCGACCATTGGCTATGAAGAAGCAGACCCGGAGTGCGCGCTTGATGTTGTGCCAAACGAGGCGCGCGAGGCCAAAGTCGATGTTGCCCTGAGCAACGCGTTTGCCTTTGGTGGATTGAACGCGGTCCTTGCGCTGCGCAAGGTCTAGCGCGGCCCAAACGAAAAAACGCGCCCGTGGGCGCGTTTTCCATCATTCAAAACTATAATGCAGGTTAGGCTGATTACTGGGTCACAACAGTTGATTTATCAAAGCCGGCTGTAAAACCCTTGAGCGACATGTTGAGGTCGACCTTTTGATCCGGCGCAAGGAACGGAACAATCGTGACCGTCGCAGCAGCGCCGCGCTTGAAGCTATTCACATCGCTTTGCGTGAGGCCGATACGGGCAAAACAACCAACCGGGTTACAGAAAGAGTAGGGGTAGCGCTTGCCTTGTGAGCCGTCAACAGAGACGCGCAATTGCGCTTGGAGTGATGTTTCAAGTGGCACGATAACCGTTGCGCCAGCCACAGCTTGACCACCAGAAGGCAGGCGGAAAATGCTGACTTCGGCAACGGGGTTGCCTTCGCTGTCTGTCATCAACTGATACATTTGGCAGGGCTCTTCGGTGCCTTCTTCAACGCGAACGCATTGAATTTCCCAGTCTTGCTCTTCTTCGCGAATATAAGTCTGACCGATTTGCGGCGTTGATGCATCTTCGCCAAGGCTGAGATCTGTTTCGATCGGAGCGATGGGTTTGTCTTCCTCGGTTGTGGCCTCAGTTGTGGACTGCGCAAACGCCGCGCCGCCAAGTGCGAGGCATGCGATTGCTGAAAGGGCAGACATACGAGTGATCATTAAAGATTTCCTGACTTAGTGTTGATTGGCGCTTCTTTAACATGGCTCTTAGGCTGTGTCAGTGGCACGCTTTTAATAGAGTGGCGAGTTTGCGCTTATTTTGCTCAATCAGATGCGCTTGGCAAGTAGAGCCTTCAATTTGAGTAAAACTCTTGGAAAACAGAAGGCACAAAAAAAGGAAGACCTCTTCTGGGTCTTCCTTTTCTATTTTTTCCCTGTCGAACTGGCCGACTTATTGGGGCAAGACTACGATGCACTTACGCATGCGTCAACAGCTAAAAGCCAAAATGTCGCATCTTCTTGAACTCTTTCAGTCAGAGAGTTTTTGTTTGTTCATAAACCCTTATCGGGCATCTTTGAGAGTTGAATAAAAAAACCGCGCCACAAGGGCGCGGTCAGTTGGACAGGGAGGAAGTCCGTCCGCAAACCGAGGACAGTCAGCTGCGAACAGATTGCACTTTGGCATGAATAAGTTAACGTGCAGTTGCAGCACGGACCCCTGTGCGATCTAACTTTTAAGCGTGGGAGTGCGTCATGGATCACCATATTTTCGTCGGAGGCGGCGGTGAAGGCTATGTTGAAAAACAGTGGCTCAACCTGAAGTATGCAAACCGTCATGGGCTTATCGCCGGTGCAACTGGTACGGGTAAGACGGTAACCTTGCAAATTCTGGCCGAGAATTTCGCAAATGCAGGTGTTCCGGTCTTCTTGACCGATGTGAAGGGCGATCTGTCTGGTTTGGCGCTCGCAGGCTCAGAAGGCTTTAAGCTGCATGACGCCTTCACATCGCGCGCTGAGAAAATCGGATTCTCAGATTATTCATATGACACATTCCCTGTCACATTCTGGGATTTGTTCGGCGAACAGGGCCACCCCGTACGCACAACCGTCGCGGAAATGGGTCCGCTATTGGTGTCGCGTTTGCTTGAACTTGGCGAAGCGCAAGAGGGTGTGGTTAACATCGCCTTCCGCGTGGCCGATGAGCAGGGCATGCCTTTGCTCGATCTCAAGGACTTGCAAGCGCTCTTGGTTTGGGTCGGCGAGAACCGCGAAGAGCTGACATTGCGTTATGGAAATGTATCGACCAGCTCCATTGGCGCAATCCAGCGCCGCTTGCTGGTGCTGGAAAACCAAGGCGGCGCCAAGCTGTTTGGCGAACCTGGTTTGGCGCTCAGCGACATTATCAGCACCGCGCCCGATGGCCGTGGCCGTATCAATATTCTGGCCTCAGACAAATTGATGGCCGCGCCGCGGCTCTATTCTACATTCTTGCTTTGGTTGTTGTCAGAGCTCTTCGAAGAACTGCCTGAGGTCGGCGATCCGGATAAACCAAAGCTGGTGTTCTTCTTTGATGAGGCGCATCTTCTCTTTGATGGCGCGCCAAAAGCGTTGGTTGATAAGGTCGAACAGGTCGCTCGGTTGATCCGTTCCAAGGGCGTGGGGATCTATTTCGTGACGCAAAACCCCTCTGATGTGCCTGAGGACATTCTCAGCCAATTGGGGAACCGGGTTCAACATGCGTTGCGCGCATTTACCGCCCGTGATCGTCGCCGTTTGAAAGAGGCGGCAGAGACCTACCGTGACAACCCGAATTTTGACACCGAAGAAGCCATTCGTGAAGTTGGCGTTGGCGAAGCGGTCACCTCTATGCTGCAAAAGAAGGGGATTCCGGGCATCGTAGAGCGCACGTTGATCCGCCCACCCAGCTCGCAACTTGGGCCTATTACGCCGGCCGAGCGCGCCGATGTGATGGCCAAATCGCCTGTCGCTGGCAAATATGAAGCTGTGATCGATCGCGAGTCCGCCTATGAAATTTTGCGTGCCCGCGCCGATGCGGCGGCAAAGGCAGCAGCAGAGGCCGAAGAAGAAGAGGAAGAGCTTGAAATGGCCGCGCGCGAATACAAGGCTGCGCGCCGTTATTCAGGAACGCGCGTGAGCCGTTCCACCAGCAAGCGTTCAAAGAGTGATGGGTTTGGGGCTGCGATGGCGCAGGTCGTGATAAAAGAGCTCAAAGGCACCACAGGGCGGCGTATTGTGCGCGGCATTCTGGGTGGTCTATTTAAAGCGAGATAAGCAAAAATGGCTAAACGACGTATCAATCTCGCCCTCCAAGGGGGCGGGGCGCATGGCGCGTTCACTTGGGGTGCGTTAGATCGCATTCTGCAAGAGCCTGATCTGGAAATCGCCGCAATTTCAGGGGCCTCAGCAGGGGCGTTGAATGCGGCTGCGTTGAAGTCGGGCTTTTTAGCGGACGGCGCTGAGGGTGCGCGCGCATCCCTTACAGCGCTCTGGGACGGGATCGCGCAGAGCAGCGATGCGGGCATGAGCCAGTGGTTCGGGCAAGATTTCTTTTCACCCTCCATGATGTCGCAAGCTTTGGAACTTTCCGCGCCCTATATGTTTGCCGATGCCTTCAATCGTCTAACGTCACCTTACAGTTGGGGCCCGTTTTATAATCATCCGTTGCGCAAAATCGTGGATGGGTTCGATTATGGGCAGATTGACAGCGATGAAGGGCCTGACTTGTTCGTTGGCGCGACTAACGTGCGCAGCGGCAAGGTCAAAGTGTTTAAAGGCGCAGAGATTGGTCCTGATGCTTTGCTCGCCTCGGCCTGTCTACCGACGCTGTTCAAGGCCGTCGAAATTGATGGCGAGGCTTATTGGGATGGCGGCTACACGGGCAATCCACCGCTCTTTCCGTTGTTTGTCAAAGACCTGCCGGACGATGTGTTGTTCATCACTATCAACCCGCTTGAACGGGTTGAGGTGCCGCAAACAGCACAAGCGATCCAGAACCGAATTAACG
>NZ_JBDWVM010000057.1:0-3903 GCF_039984035.1 Planktotalea sp.
GATCGGCTATTGGAGTGATGCATTTGCTTCAATGCTCGGGCGGGGGCAGGGCAAGGTGATGGTCAAATATGATCCGCGTGATCTGTCCCAGATTTGGGTGATTGATGAAGACGGTCATGTGATCGTCGCGCGATATCGGGATTTAAGTCACCCGCGGATATCTCTTTGGGAAAGTCGTCGCGCTCGCAAGGAGTGGCAGGACAAGAATATTGGCCGAATGACCGAAGGTTCGCTGAAGCTGCGCGTCGACAGACCCGATCTGCAAGGCTGGATGTCGAACGCGATGTCAGGCAACCTAAAAATAAGACGGAGCGTGATCCTTCGCGTGAAATGTTTGCGATTGATACTGGCAACCCTGACCTTCCAACTTATCCGATAGATGATTTTGATGACTCCAAACGAAAGAATTGACCACATCAAAGGCGATTACTGGATTGCCTTTGATCGCGCCGAGATTGTCCTTAACCGACTGACATCGTGTATGGAAATGCCGAAGCAAAGCCGAATGCCCGGCTTGATGGTCTATGGGAGTTCCGGCATTGGCAAGACCATGATCGCCAAACGGATGGCCAGCAAGTATCCGGCCAGCTACGACGCGGGCCTTGGCGTGACGACGACAGCTATCTTGCTGGTTCAGGCCCCTCCAGCACCGGACGAACGGCGGTTCTATCAACATGTCTTGGCTTCCATCGGCGCCCCGATGTGGGGCCGCCATACGGTATCGGAGCTTGAGGTGCGAGCATTGAGCCACCTTCGGGACATGGATCTGAAAATGTTGATGATCGATGAGGTCCACAATCTTCTCGCAGGCAGCTACCGTGAACAACAGCGGTTCCTGAACATGCTGCGGTTCTTAGCCAATGATCTTTGCGCGTCGCTTGTGGTTTTTGGTGTCAATGAAGCCCTAGAGGCAATCCGTGGTGACGACCAGCTTGCCCGCCGCTTGGATGAACACTTTCTGCCGCTGTGGGAAGATGACGTGGAGTTCTCGCGCCTGATCCAGACCCTTATCGCCGCGATGGCTCTTGAGCGCAGATCTGGCCTAACGGTCGCCTCGCTTCGCATCATATTGAACGTGACCAGCGGTGTGACGTCACGTGTTTTCACCATGATCAAGTCATTGGCACTTGATGCCATCGAAACCGGCGAAGAACGGATCACAGATGAAGCGGTTCATGCATGGCAGCCGGTTTGGGCAAAGCATGCCTGGAATGTACGCCGACAGCCGGTCGCCGAGCTTCAGTGAACAGTAGACCTCTTCCATGCCGCCCTCCTCCAATTGAAGATGAACTCCTGTCCAGTTGGATCACGAGGTTAGCACAAGCCAATCACTGTTCCGTCCAGGAGTTTTGTGGCTATCTAGATTTTGAGCAGGGCAGGGTGCCAGAAACGGTTTCTGAGCTTGTAAACGGAAACTTGGATCACTTGAGTTTTTTGGTGCAACTACCCACCAGCGAAGTTACGGCCATGACGCTCCCTGATGGCATTCGCTTTGAAGTTCAGTATGTGTCCCAACACGATTTCCAGAAATGCGCTGTATGCACTTTGCAGACACCCGGTCTTGTTCTGCGACACTGGCGTTTCGTATGGGCAACCGCCTGCCAGAGGTGCGGACAGGCTCTCGTAGCGTTATGCCCAGCGGACGACGAAATCGTACCTGAAAAACTAATATGTCGTGCAAATCGCGGTGCTGAAATCTTGAGGTCGGCTTTTTGTGATGGCGACTTGAGGCTATGCAGGCGACTTGGGCGAGTTTTCTATATGTTGCGCTCGCGAGACTTGGCGCAATCCACATCTCTGACCTCAGGCGAATAGCCTCTCGGCTGGCAATCACGCCGCGTTGACTTGGATCACGCGACTCTCAACCGGTGGGTCGAGAAGTACGCAGGTGCGATTGCCAATGAAGCTCATCGCCGGAAAGCTCCGACGGGACGTTCGTGGCGCATGGATGAAACTTATTTGAAGGTCAAAGGTAAGTGGACATATCTTTATCGGGCGGTCGACAAGCTCGGCAGTACCCTTGATTTTATGCTCTCTGAGCGTCGCGATGAAACGGCAGCGACCGCGTTCTTTGTTAAAGCTATCGGTAATTACGGCTGGCCGGACAAGGTTGTTATCGACAAAAGTGGGTCGAACACGGCGGGACTATTCAATATGAATTGCCTGCTCGTGATGTGCGGATGGTGTTGGTTAATCACTGTTCGGCGGACGAAATATCTCAATAATATCATTGAGCAGGATCACCGTTTTATTAAGAAACTCACTCGACCTATGCAGACCTTTAAATCGTTGAAATCAGCTGCGGCAACCCTTGCCGGAATCGAGGTCGCACATATGATCCGAAAAGGTCAGTTTGACCCGTCAGAACAGTCTGGATTCGCGCAGTTCGCGGCGCTCGCTGGATAAGTGTGTCCAGCGGAAGAGCTTTCTTAACCTAGCGAAAACTTTGCGACACTACCCATTTAAGCCTATCCGATCACCTCGCCGGAGGGGCTATCTATTCACCTGATTTTTGCAGATGCAGCGAACGGCAGGTTCGTCGGGCCGCGTCGCAGCATCGAGACCCCACTACGGAAGTCGGCTTTGAGCCGTCACATACTAGTTTTCCCCGAGACTATTGCGACCAGCCCTTCGGCGAGCAGGTCCCAGACACGTCGCACTCGCGGGGTTTGGCGCATCGCCTCATGCGCTGTAAGCCAGATGGGCAGGGCTGGAAGCGGGAAGCCAAGATCGATTTCGTTAACTAGCGGGTCAGCATGGCCAACATTGGCCTGTGCAAAACCGATGCCGCAGCCTGCGCGGACCAGTTCCCAATATGTTATGTAGCCATCGCAGCGGACCTTAAAGAAATCGCGACCCACAGAGAATCCAGCTTGGGCAAAGCCATCTTCGATGTCGCTGTTTGTGTCGTAGCCAACAAAATCATGCTGCAAGACGTCCTCTTGGTTTTGTGGGAAACCACGCCGATCAACGTATGATTTGGCAACAAATGCACCCAAAGTGATGTCACCGATGTGCTGGGTGATCAGATCCAGTTGCGTTGGTCGATACATGCGCACAGCGATGTCTGCCTCGCGGTACAGCAAGTTGCGGCTATCGTCGCTGGGAACCAGTTCGATTGCTATCTGAGGTTCAGCTTTACGGATGTCGACGATGATATCAGGCAAGTGAAAAAAGGACATCGCGGCACTGGCCGTGATGCGTACCGTGCCATCAAGTCGCGCGGTTTGTCCGGCGGCTGTTAACGTGATCTGATGGACCGCGTCCCGCATCTGTCGCGCGGGTACGATCAGGGCGGCACCTGTTTCGGTCAGGGTCAGGCCGCGCGGGGCACGGTGGAAAAGTTCCGCACCCAGTTGCGCTTCCATCGTTTTAATCTGACGGCCCAGCGTCGGCTGACTCGCATTCATGCGCCGTGCAGCAGCGGATAAACTTCCGGTTTCAGCAACAGCTAGGAAGCCTTGCACAAGTGACCAATCGAGTTTTTGCAGCGAAAAATCCATGCGTTTATGAATACATGATCTGCATACTATCGCAATTTAATACTATATACGCATGGAAGAGAATACCGGTGAACTTGAAAGGGCACGGGTATGACACAGACAGTTCTGATCCTTGGCGGAAGCGGAAAAATCGGGAAACACAGCTCCACGGCGTTTGAAGGCGCAGGCTGGACGGTGCGGCAGTTTGATCGCAAAACAGGCGACATGGTGAAAGCGGCGCAAGGCGGGGACGTGATCGTCAACGGATTGAACCCTGCAAAGTACCATGATTGGGCGCGCACCATTCCTGCAATCACTGCGCAAGTCATTGCGGCGGCGAAGACCAGTGGTGCGACTGTGATTATTCCAGGCAATATCTATAATTTTGGCAATCGAGGGGGTGAGTTCAACGAAATGACAC
>NZ_JBDWVM010000058.1:0-10213 GCF_039984035.1 Planktotalea sp.
AAACTCAAAGGGCGATTGCCACCCAGTCAAGCGCATCGGCTCGAACATGCGGTTTTGTCCGCGCGGAGCTTTCGGGAAAGACCTGCGCCTGGCGTTGATCCGCGCGTTCTGCGTTCTGCGGTTTGGGATGAGCTAACGATCAGTTTTGCCTATGCGGATAAAGAGGGACAAGCGACGGAGCGGAGCGTTGATCCATTGGGCATTACGGCCATGGACACGGTGCAATGTCTTCTGGCTTTCTGTCATCTGCGGCAAGACTACCGCGCCTTTCGTTTGGATCGAATGCGCGACCTTGAGGTGAGCGAGCAGAGCTTCCGGCCTAAACGCGTTCCAATGTTGCGGGAATTCATCGAAAGAATTCGAAATGACGCCTTCGTGTCGGCGAATACTCGCAGACCGACTTCCTGATTTCTTTCGCATTGGAAACAATCGCGCTAGGCTTTGATGAGTTCGTGAAAGGTAAACAATGCTTAGGTTGCCCATCCCACTTTGTATTGCCTTGCTCACAGGGTCTGTGATGCAGGCGCAGTCTGTTGATCAGTCGCTCCGTCCCGTTCAGCGGCCAAGCGAAACGGCGCAAGCACCAGCGCCAAAGGTGGTTAAGCCATCTCCGAAGGTGCGCCCCATTGCCCGCCCTGTCGTCATAAAGAAGGAGCGCGCCGTGACGCCCGAAGCTGTGCTCGCCGCCACGTCCAATGCTGGCTTTGAACGTTGGTTAAAAAGGTTCCGGCCGCGCGCGTTGAAAGCTGGAATCAGCCCAGCTGCCTATGACCGTGCTTTTCGTGGGGTCCAATATGATGCGAAGGTAATCGAGCGAGATCGCAATCAATCCGAATTTACCAAGACGATTTGGGACTATCTAGACAGCGCTGCCTCCGACAAACGCATTACCAATGGCAAAGCTGCGCTGGAGACACATCGCGCCACGTTGGGCGCAATCGAGTCAAAGTATGGTGTCGATAAAGAGGTCGTCGTTGCGGTTTGGGGACTTGAGAGCGCCTATGGGGAGTTTCGTGGCAGCACGCCAATTATTTCTGCGCTTGCAACGTTGTCTTTCGATGGACGGCGCGGGCGGTTTTTTGAAAGCCAGTTGATTGCTGCGCTGAAGATTTTGCAATCTGGGGACACCACGCCCGAAAATATGACCGGCAGTTGGGCGGGCGCCATGGGTCACACGCAGTTCATTCCGACCTCCTATTTGGAGTACGCGGTCGATTTCACCGGTGATGGTCGACGCGACATTTGGGCCGATGATCCGAGCGATGCCTTGGCCTCAACAGCTGCCTATCTCAGCCGGTTTGGATGGGAAAAGGATGTGCCTTGGGGCGTCGAGGTCACATTGCCTGATGGATTTGGCTATGGCCTCGTCAGTCGCAAGATAAAAAGGTCTCCCGCCGATTGGGCGGCGCTTGGCGTGAATGGAATTGGCGGCAACGCAGTCCCCAACTATGGTTCTGGATCACTTCTTTTGCCAGCTGGCGCGAATGGAGTGGCGTTCATGGTGTTCAAGAACTTCTCAGTCATCGAGCGCTACAATGCTGCCGATGCTTATGTCATCGGCGTCGGTCATCTGAGCGATCGGATCGCAGGTGCAGGGCCTTTTGTTACGGCTTGGCCACGAGAGGATCGCGCGCTGACGTTTAAGGAACGTCAACAGATGCAGCGTCTACTTACGTCGGCGGGTTTTAACACGCGCGGTGTTGATGGAAAAATCGGGCCGAATTCTGTTGCCGCGATCAAAAGTTTCCAACGCTCTGTGGGCATGATCCCTGATGGCTATCCGTCGCTGAATGTGCTCAATCGTTTGCGTTGAGCACTGGGTGCGATGCCCTCAGCGGAGACATTTTCTAAAGGTGATTCTCTAGCGAAATTGGGATTTCGGACACTTCCCAGTTAGGTAACATTGGGCAACAGAGTCGAGCGTTTCCCGTGAGGGATCAACAAAGATATGACCGCCACAAGGATTGGTGGACAGCTCATAACCATTCTCGGTTTGCTTTAGAAAGGTCAACGCGGCTTTGCCGCTTGCGGGTCGCGCACACCAAGGTCCGTAGCACTTCACTTCTAACGTCAACCGTGTGTTAAGGTCATGGGTGAACCCCGACTTCGTCAACGCTTTGCCTTTGAGGCGGGCTTGAATCCGGGTTGTTGGCGGTGTCTTGTCCTGACGCGCCATGTCGACCTTGGGCAGCTTTCGCTCGTTAAAACTCAGCGTGCCTGTGGCGACAACGTAGCCTTCCTCCGCTGAAATAACGTCATGTAGGGCCTCAGGCACGCCATAGGGCACGCACGATAGGGCACTGGCCGGAACGGCGATTACAAGAGCGGTGAAAATTCCTGCAAGACGCGCGCATAGACGTCGCGTTTGAAGGGGACGATGTTGGCGACCAATTGATCGGACGGCGTCCAGCGCCACTCGGAGAATTCCGGAATTTCCGTTTCGATGTTGATGTCCGTGTTGCTGCCGTGAAACCGCATGAGAAACCATTTTTGTTCCTGTCCTTTGTAGCGCCCTTTCCAGAGTTTTGGCACGAGAGCATGGGGTAAATCATAGGGAAACCAACCTTCGGTTTCCCCAAGAATTGTCACAAGGTCAGCGCTGACGCCAGTTTCTTCCTCAAGTTCGCGCAAGGCGGCAACTGTTGGATCTTCGCCCTTGTCGATCCCGCCTTGGGGCATTTGCCATGCGTTGGCGCTGCTATCGAGGCGCTGCGCGGTAAACACTTGGCCTGCTTCATTGATCAACATGATGCCGACACAGGGGCGATAGGGCAGGGCGTCGATTTGTTCGGGTGTCATGTCAAAAGTCCTTGAGGCTAGGAATGCGCGTTTGCCTCTGTCTATCTTGCTTCGCGATGCCAAGCCAGCCGATCACGCACCGTCCTTGATAAATCGCAGAACGCCCGCAACAGGTGGCAAGGATGTGTTGTCTGAGGGGTGATTGACGCCATCGGTGACTTTGATCTCTTCGAAATCAAATGGGCTTAATCCTTCAAGGCAAGCCGCGTTGATCCCATATTCGTTAGGATTAGCGCGTCTTTGATGATGGGTGTAAATCCCGCATTTCGAGCAAAAGTAGTGCTTCGCCACTTTCGTGTTAAATCGGTAGAGCGTGAGCAACTCTTCACCCTGAATAAATTCCAAACCATCCAAAGGCGCGGTCAGTGCGACCGCCCCGCGCATTGCGCAGAAAGAACAGGAACATCGGCTTGCCATTTTCAGGCCGTCCAGAAGATGTACGCGAAATTGAACCGATTTGCAGTGGCAAGCGCCAGTGTGAGTTTGAGATTGCATGTGATCGCCTTCAGACAGAGCTTAGGGTTTCAGCTTAGACGCGGCTGCGCTGTTCAGGCAAATAAAACGCGCGAGGATTTTGCTCCTCGCGCGTTCATTCGGACTTAAGTCCGAACAATTAGTCTAGAAGCGTTCAGACTAATTCGTCGCGAAGCAATAGATCAGACCAGCACCACCCGTGCGCGGGAAGGCATCATCAGAACAGCCCGCAGAGCCATGTGCGGAGTTCCATGACATCATGTTGCGCGAGGCATTTAAGCCGACGCGGTCATGGTGACCCACAATTGCGGAACCTTCGCCGTTGCTGGTCCAGTTGCTACAGGTCGTATCACCGCCCGCAGTGGAAAAGTGACCAGCCGAGTCAGAACCTGTCAGAATATCGTGCTTGTTCGGGCGCGTTCCACGACCCGCGACTTCGTTGCCATTTTCATCAAGTCCCGTCGCTAGGCTGATTTTGACTGCGTCGCTGTGCAGATCATCTACGTCTTTCGCGATCATTTCGCCATTCGCGTTGTACCAAGGACCCGCGCCGATACGATCACGTGCGCTGACACCGTTGGTCACTTGTGGCGAACCGCTTGAGCGATCAATGACCATGCTTGTGCTCAGATATGCCGCCCAGTCTTTTGACGATCCCGCTGCGCTTGCCAATGTGGTGCAATGTGCGTCTGCGCCTTCAAGGCCGCCAAAATTACCGCCATCGCCGGAGCCAACGCTACTGATAAAGAACGACATTTTGTCCACGTCTACATCCGCGGCTGCCATGCTTCCGCAAAGGGATAATGCAATTGCTGCGATGAACGTTGATGATTTGCTTGATATAGACATGATAGCTCTCCCATTAAAAAATCGATTTTATGACGTTAGGCGCAAAAAATCGTTGAGTCTAGTGAGCAGCAATCACGTCCTTGAGAGCGTCAGTTCAAAAATCCGACGCTTTAAATGAAAAGAGCGGCTCTGATATGGAGCCGCCCTTCAATTCAGTATGCGTCAGTTTTTACTGTTTAGGACCGAGCGCGCTCAGGCCCTTAAGAATATCAATCGCATAGGCGAGTTGATAATCGTCTTCGCGCAACTGTGCAGCTGTTTCCGCCTTTTCGCGATCTTCTTCGATCTGGCGGATTTCATCTTCGCTGAGGCTGTCGTTACCCAGTGATCCACGAAGGTCGCTTTCAGAGCGACGCTGACGGGAGATGCTTTCTTCTTCCGCTTCGTCCTCTGCTTCAAGCGCGCGACGTGGCTGTTCGACGATGATGTCAGGGGACACGCCAAGCGCTTGGATAGAGCGACCAGACGGCGTGTAATAGCGCGCCGTTGTGAGACGCATCGCGCCGTTACCACGCAAAGGCATCACCGTCTGAACAGAGCCTTTACCGAAGCTCTTCGTGCCGATCACAATCGCGCGGCGGTGATCTTGCAAAGCGCCAGCAACGATTTCAGAGGCAGATGCAGAACCGCCGTTGATCAGAACAACAAGGGGCTTGCCCTGCGCCAGATCGCCAGGTGTTGCGTTAAAGCGGTCACCATCCGCTGGGTCGCGGCCACGGGTTGATACGATCTCACCTTTTTCAAGGAAGGCATCAGAGACGCGGATCGCTTGGGTCAAAAGACCACCGGGGTTGTTACGTAGATCGATCACGAAACCATTCACATTGTCGATGCCACCAAGTTCTTCAACTTCCTTAGCGAGCTTTTCTTCAAGGTTAGGCGTCGTTTGATCGTTGAATGTTGTGACACGCAGAACGACGGTTTCACCTTCGGCGCGCGAACGCACGGCAGTCAGCTTGATTGTGTCGCGAACGATGGAAACGTCAAAAGGTTCGTCTTCGCCTTCACGGGCGATTGTTACGATGATCTCGGATCCAACAGGACCGCGCATCATTTCAACGGCTTCATCAAGCGCGAGGCCAAGGATGCTTTCCCCGTCAACATGGGTGATGAAATCGCCGGCTTCGATACCCGCCTCATCCGCTGGTGTACCATCGATAGGCGAGACCACTTTGACAAAGCCTTCTTCCTGCGTGACTTCGATACCTAGACCACCAAATTCGCCGCGCGTTTGAACGCGCATGTCTGCGGCGTCTTGTGGGGCCAGATAGCTAGAATGTGGATCAAGCGAAGTCAGCATGCCGTTGATGGCTGCTTCGATCAGCTCGCCTTCGTTGACCTCTTCAACGTATTGCGCGCGGATGCGTTCGAAGATGTCGCCAAACAGATCGAGCTGTTCGTAAACATTAACCTTCTTGTCCGCTTCTTGGGCAAGCAACGGAGCGGCAACTTGCGTGGTCATGACGACCGCGGCAATAGTGCCTCCCACTGCGGCCATGATAAACTTTTTCATGTGCTCATTCCTTGTCTGTCTTGAACCAGTCTAGCGGGTCCACGGATGCGTTGTTCTCTCTCACTTCTATATAGAGCGTTTCTGAGCGGGTGTTTCCAGCCCCTTCACTCGCTTGTGAGACAATCTGGTCTAATTGATCCCCATTTCCGCCCATTAACCCAACAGGAAACCCTGCGGGAAGCACTTGGCCAATCTCGCCGTAGAGCGTTTCGAGGCCCGTGAGGACAAATAGTAGATCGGCTTGGGGTTCTAAAATCACGACGTTCCCATAATTTAACAGGGGGCCATGATACCGAATTGTTGCTGTGGTGGGTGTTGTCACCAATGAACGTGGACGCGCGGCAACCAATATACCAGGGCGTGTGATCCCAGCCGCATCGGCTTCGCCGGAGCGACGCAAGATGCGTCCTTCAACGGGGAGGTCAAGAAAACCCTTCAGTTCGGAAATATCGATGACGGGGCCGATAGCCTCGGATGTGGTAATCTTGCTGAGGCCGCCAGCAAAGGCGTCCAGTGTTTCGGTAGAGCTAATTAGAATGGCCGTGCGCACCGGATCGGCGACGAATTTCTTGGGAAGATCTGTGCGATCTGCAATCGCTTGACTCAAGGCCGCGCGAGCATCCTGAACACCGATCAGGGCCTCGCGCAGCTCATCCGTTGCGGTCTCTTGCAGAGTGCGCAGTAGCGTCATTTCATCGACGTCGCGGCGCAAAGCATTGGCGCGCGCCGAAAGGGCAGGGGTTAATTCCGCGACCAACATGCCAGAGCGCACAGCGCCTGCAGGCCCATCTGGATGGGCTAGCAGGACCGGCGCAGGCGCGCGCGAGATCGTCTGCAGGACGCCAAGTAGTTCGGCAACTTCGCCATCGCGTGCGGCCAATTGGCGGCTGAGAACATCCTCGCGCGTCGCCGCAAGGCGCAGACCTTCCCGCATGGCATCAAGACCTGTTTCGAAGGCTTGGATCGTCGATGTCAGCGCTTTCACCCGATCACGGGCGGAAGAGGCGTCTTCCAATTGGCTTGATGCTGCGCGCAATTTGTCTGCCGCCGCTTGCGCCGTCGCGCCCGGATTGTCCTGCGCAAATGCAGGCGTGCCAAGCGCAATGGCAAAAAGAAGGGCGCGCAGCAGATGCATTAGGCGATTAAACTCTTTCCTGTCATTTCTTCAGGCTGCGGAAGGTTCATCAGCTGCAGCAGCGTGGGTGCAAGATCGGCAAGACGTCCTTCATTCAGCTTCGCACCAGCAGGTCCACCAACCATGGTGACGGGAACGGGATTAACCGTATGGGCCGTATGTGGACCGCCGGTTTCTGGATCAACCATCATTTCACAGTTGCCGTGATCTGCGGTGACGATCATTGCGCCGCCCACAGCAACAAGCGCTTCAAGCACACGGCCAAGACCCTGATCAACGGCTTCACAGGCTTTGATCGCCGCATCAAGATCGCCAGTGTGTCCAACCATGTCGGGATTGGCGTAATTGGTGATGATCAGATCATATCCATCCTTGATCGCGCCCACGAATGCGTCTGTGACCTCTGCCGCGCTCATTTCTGGCTGTAAGTCATAGGTCGCGACTTTGGGGGAAGGCGCCATGTAGCGATCTTCGCCTTCTTCTGGCACTTCAACGCCACCATTCATGAAGAATGTTACGTGCGGATATTTCTCTGTCTCTGCGCAGCGGAATTGGCGTTTACCCTGCTTCGCGACCCAAGCGCCCAATGTGTTGGGGATGTCGCGTGGTGGGAACACTGTGTCGAGGTAGGCGTTATGCGCTTTGGAATATTCGACCATCCCGAGCGTCGCGGCCCAAATGGGCCGCGGGCCTGTTTCAAACGCGTCAAATGCGGGTTCAGCTAAAGCAGCCAGGATTTCGCGAGCGCGATCAGCGCGGAAGTTCAGGCAGAACAGCCCATCGCCATCTTTTGTTCCTGCGTATCCACCAACAACAGTCGCTTTGATGAACTCGTCGGTGATGTCTTCATTGTATGACGCATCGATGACAGCTTTTGCGTTTGGCTGACTTGCGCCTTTCGCGTTGACCATCGCATCAAAGGCTTGGCTGACACGTTCCCAACGGTTGTCACGGTCAAGCGCATAGTAGCGTCCGCAAACGGTGGCGATGGATGCACCGTCTGGCAACGCAGCTTCCAACGTTTCGAGATATCCCAGTGCAGAGGATGGCGCGACATCGCGCCCGTCTGTGATCAAATGCAATGCAATTGGCACGCCCGCTTTGGCGATCACATCAATCGTCGCAATCAGATGATCGAGAGAGCCATGAACGCCGCCATCCGACAGAAGGCCCATCAGATGCGCTGTGCCACCGCTTGATTTCAGTTTCGCGACGAAACCAAGAAGCGCTTCTGCCTCAAAATAGCTTCCGTCTTCAATTGACAGATCAATCTGCCCAAGGTCCATCGCCACAACGCGCCCCGCGCCGATATTCGTGTGACCGACTTCTGAGTTTCCCATTTGTCCCGTTGGCAGGCCAGCGTCTCGGCCGTGCGTGATCAACTGCGCGGAGGGACCCTCGCTCATGATACGGTCAAAGTTTGGGGTCTTGGCCAACGCCGGTGCATTCGCGGTCTCGCTTGGGCCGATGCCCCAGCCATCAAGAATGCATAAAACGACGGGTTTTGGTGTGCTCATGGATCAGGTCTTTCTTAGGCTTTGGCCCTGTCTAAGAGAAGCGCCGCCGCAAGGCAAAGCTAAACCCTGTGATATGGGCTTCCTGAGAGGATTGATGCCGCACGATAGAGCTGTTCGGCCAGCATCACGCGCGCCAACATATGCGGCCAAACCATCGATCCAAAGCTGAGCTTGGCATCTGCGCGTGCGCGTAAAGACGGATCAATGCCATCTGCCCCGCCAATGATGAACGCCAGATCAGCGCGCCCAACATCGCGCCATCCGCCCAATTTGTCGGCAAACTTGGGCGAGGTCATAACAGTGCCGCGTTCATCCAAAGCGCAGATTACGGCGCCTTTGGGCAGGGCGCGTTCTAGCAGGGTCGCTTCCGCGCCCATGCCGAGGTTCTTTTTATCTTCGACCTCCAAAACAGACAAAGGGCCGAGGCCTAAACCCCGACCTGTCCGGTCAAACCGTGTTTGATAGTCGTCAAATAGCGTCTTTTCTGGGCCAGCGCGCATACGCCCGACAGCACAGATATGAACTCGCATTTAGGCCGTTGGCCGTGGCATCGGCTCTTCACCGCCCAGCCACATCTTTTCGATCTGGTAGAATTCGCGCACTTCAGGGCGGAAGACATGAACGATGATATCGCCCGTATCCAGCAAGACCCAATCGCCGCTGTTCTTGCCCTCAAGCTTGGACGCGCGGCCCAACTCTTGCTTCAGCTTGTCAGACAGCTTTTCCGAGATCGCAACAACCTGACGGGTCGAGCGGCCTGAACAGACGAGCATGTAATCGCCAATAGCCGTTTTACCGCGCAGATCGATCTGCACGATGTCTTCGGCTTTGTCTTCTTCAAGAACGTTAAGGATAAAGGCCAGTAGCTCGTCGCTGCTGGTGTCATCGGGGCCAGTCATCGTGGCGGACCCTTGATCAGCGGCCCCTGCCGCGTCGTTGTTAACAGACAGAACACTGTCCTCCATAAAAACACCGATTCTGCCCCGGTGCTGGGTTTTATGCGTATAGCATTGGTGCTTTGATATCTCAACCTGTGCAGTTGCAGCATTGAAGTGGCATCGTGTTCGGGCGCGATTAGAAGAACATAGTTCAGCGTTTATAATGAATTGCCGTTGTGTGGGTGACTTGGCTTGTCAGGTTCTGAGCCTGAATGTTCCCTGATGTGGAGGTGGGGCTAAATAGCAAGGCGCTTGCCAAGCTGAATATTTACTCCGCCAGTTTCATCAATGTTGTAAGAAGTAATTTCGTATACAGCTATCAACTTACCCGTCCCAAATAATGCTTGCTTTTCATCTTTTCCGCCTTGGCGGACAATCGCATATGAGCTTGATTTTATTGCGTTCACGAATTGTTTGTACTTTTGAGAAAATCCATTTCGAGGCCCTTTGAAGGGATCGTAATAGTTCTGGTTGGCGTCTATGCGCGCGCTGTGAAGGATTGGAGCGTCAACGATATCAAGTCCGCGTCCCTTGGCGTAACCTGTCCAAGACGATCGGTATGAAAAGCCTGTTTGTAGGTCTCTCATCTTAATCATTCCTTACTCCACTCATTTGTGTTTGGTTGGGGGCAATCACACGCTTGAGGCGAGTTTGCGGTTATATCAAGTTACTAGCCCATCAGCTTCTTCAATGTCATGTTCATGATATACTGAATATGGCAAATCGGCTTCATTGAGCCTCCTCCAACATCCGCACCTCTCTCTGAGGGAACGGAATAGAAATGCCGTTCTCCTTGAACGTATCCCAAAGCGCCAAGAACACAGCGCCGCGCACGTTTGTGAGGCCGCCTGTCGGGTCCATGATCCAGAAGCGCAGAATGTAATCGACGCTGCTGTCGCCAAATCCAACCACATGACACACGGGCGCGCGCGGGGTGTCGAGCACACGATCAACGGTTTGCGCAGCTTCAATCGCCAATGCGCGCACT
>NZ_JBDWVM010000059.1:0-14181 GCF_039984035.1 Planktotalea sp.
TGCGCACCGGTATTGTCGCTGACTTTTCGACGGTGGTCTTTCGCAACCGTCTGGATGAAGATGCCAAGACCGCGCTTTACCGCGTTGCGCAAGAGGCCCTGACTAATGTGGAGCGCCATGCCAAAGCCACCAAGATACGTGTAAATCTTCGCGGCGATCGGCGCGGTGCAGTTCTGACGATTTCTGACAATGGCATCGGCTTGAAAGACGCGCAATCCGCCACCTCACCTGGCAGCGGCATGGGGCTGCGCAATATGCAAGAACGCATGGACCAGATTGATGGCGCGCTCCAAGTGATCAGTTATAAAGACGGCACCACTATTGAAGCACGTGCGCCGCTCAGCCATATGCTGTCGCCAGACACTCATTCGCCCTCTAAGGCCAAGACACAAGAAGGGTCTTAACCATGACGATCCGCGTTGCGATTGTAGATGACCATCCAATGGTCACTGAAGGTATTCAAGCGATCTTGGAAAGCTATGAGGACATCGAGGTCGTCGCCACCTGTAGCTCTGGCCAGAGCATCATCGATCAGGCCGACACTCTTGAGCCGGACGTCATTCTGCTTGATCTGAATATGCCGGGTATGAACGGTCTGACGGCGACAGAACTATTGCTCGAAGTGCGCCCAGAAACACGCATTTTGGTTCTCAGCATGCACGACAGCGCCGAGTATATTAATTCGGCCCTTAATCATGGCGCGATGGGATATCTGTTGAAAGACGTGCCAACCGAGGAAATCAAAACCGCAATCGATACTGTTATGAGCGGCGAGCGTTATCTCTGCACGGGCGCCAAAGTATCCTTGGTGCCCGATGAAAACACGGAACGTCGTGACACGCTGACGGGCCGCGAGCAGACAGTTTTGCTGCAATTGGCCAAAGGGCAATCCAACAAAGAAGTTGCCGCTGCGCTGAATATTTCCGTGCGCACGGTTGAGACCCACCGCAAAAATATCAAAAGCAAACTCGGCATCTCTTCCACGGCGGGGCTGACACGCTATGCAATGGAGCATGGCGTATTGCAGGGCACCGGCACGTTTCTATGAGCCGCGTTATTTTGTTGAACAAGCCTTTCGGGGTTCTGTCCCAATTTACGGATAAAGGCACCGAAGGATCAAAGCGCCCTACTCTGTCCAAATATGTCGATGTGCCTGCAGTCTATCCCGCGGGACGATTGGATCGCGATAGCGAAGGATTGTTGGTGCTTACCGATGATGGACGCCTGCAAGCGCAGATCGCGGACCCAAAATTCAAAAAGCCGAAAACCTATCTGGTACAGGTCGAACGCATTCCGAGTGATGCCGCGCTGCAAAAGCTTCGCGATGGCGTAACGCTCAAAGATGGTAAAACACGCCCCGCCGAAGTGCGCCGGATCGATCCCCCGACCCTATGGGAGCGTGATCCGCCCGTACGGTTTCGTAAATCTGTGCCTGATTGCTGGTTAGAGCTGACGATCCGCGAAGGGCGCAATCGGCAAGTGCGCCGCATGACCGCGGCAATCGATCATCCGACACTGCGTTTGGTGCGGTGGTCTGTGGGGGACTGGACCCTCGACGGGCTCGAAAACGGCGCATGGCGCGACGCTTAAGTGCAAAGCGATTCCGCTCTCGCGATTAATTTGGCGGTAAAAGTCGCCAAAACGCCCCTCATTTTCCATGTTGTTTCGCCAAACAGGGCAAATTGCGCAACAAATGGAAAGATTTTCACACCCAAACGATACTTTTTCAGCATTCCGCCTGTTGACGCCCCTTTTGAACACACATAGTGTCTTCGCAAGTTTAAAGGAGCGAACAGTAATGAACGACCTCGTCGTCATTCTACTTTACAGGCGCATGGGCCCTTAGCGGCACCCGTGAGGGAAACCATGCGCCCCCGCCATTCGGACGGGGGCTTTTTTATGCGACGTGAACAAATTGAACATGACACTGACTATGAGATGGAGAAGAGGCACATGGCAGAAAAAATGACCGGTGCAGAAATGGTAGTTCAAGCGTTGAAGGATCAGGGCGTCGATACCGTCTTTGGTTACCCAGGCGGCGCTGTTCTTCCTATCTATGATGCAATCTTCCAGCAAAATGGCATTCGTCACGTTCTTGTCCGTCATGAACAAGGCGCGATCCATGCCGCCGAAGGTTATGCGCGCTCTACAGGCAAGCCCGGTGTTTGCTTGGTAACATCAGGCCCTGGCGCAACAAACGCCGTGACCGGTTTGACCGACGCTCTTCTCGACTCCATCCCATTGGTGGTTCTAACGGGCCAAGTTCCCACATTCATGATCGGCTCAGACGCGTTCCAAGAAGCGGACACCGTTGGCATCACCCGCCCTTGCACCAAACATAACTGGCTGGTGAAAGAAACGTCCGAGCTGTCAGGGACAATCCATGAAGCCTTCCATGTGGCCACCTCTGGTCGCCCCGGCCCCTGCTTGGTGGACATCCCGAAGGACGTTCAATTCGCGACGGACGTTTACACGCCGCCTGCCAAGGCAGACTTAGGCCATTATGAACCCCAGCTCAAAGGCGATCTGGAAACGATCACAGAGCTGGTTGAAGCTCTGGAATCCGCTGAACGCCCGATTTTTTACACAGGTGGCGGCGTTGTGAACTCTGGCCCTGCGGCCAGCCAATTGCTACGCGAGTTGGTTGATGGAACTGGTTTCCCGATCACATCGACATTGATGGGTCTGGGTTGCTATCCTGGGTCTGGCGACAAATGGCTCGGTATGCTTGGCATGCATGGCCTCTATGAAGCTAACATGGCGATGCACGGCTGTGATCTCATGATCAACATCGGCGCGCGGTTTGATGACCGTATCACGGGCGTTCTGGAGCACTTCAGCCCGAACAGCCGCAAAGCGCATATCGACATCGACCCCTCTTCGATCAACAAAGTAATTCATGTGGATATGCCTATCGTTGGCGATATCGCACATGTTCTTGAGGACCTTCTCAAGGTTTGGAAAGCGCGCGGTCGCAAAACGAACTCCGCTGCGGTGAAAAAGTGGTGGGGTCAAATCGAAGAATGGCGCGTTGTTGACTGCCTAAAGTTCAAGCAAGAAGGCAAAATCATCAAGCCGCAGTATGCTTTGCAGCGTCTTGATGCGCTTACGAAAGAATATGATCGCTACATCTGTACTGAGGTTGGCCAGCACCAAATGTGGGCAGCGCAATATTTGACGTTTGACGAACCAAATCGCTGGATGACCTCTGGTGGCCTTGGCACAATGGGTTATGGCTGCCCTGCCTCTATGGGTATTCAAATGGCACATCCTGATGCGTTGGTGATCAACGTTGCTGGCGAAGCTAGCTGGATGATGAACATGCAAGAGATGGGCACAGCCGTTCAGTACCGTCTGCCCTCCAAACAGTTCATTCTGAACAACGAGCGTTTGGGCATGGTGCGTCAGTGGCAAGAGTTGCTGCACGGTGAACGCTATTCCGAAAGCTGGTCTGAATCCCTGCCCGATTTTGTGAAGTTAGCGGAAGCTTTCGGCGCGAAAGGTATTCTGTGCTCTGATCCAGACACGCTCGATGATGCGATCATGGAAATGATCACGCATGATGGGCCTGTAATCTTTGATTGCTTGGTTGAAAAGCATGAGAACTGCTTCCCGATGATCCCATCGGGCAAAGCGCACAATGAAATGTTGCTTGGCGACGCGGACACGCAAGGCGTGATCGATGCCAAAGGTTCGGTGCTTGTTTAAGCGCCGCATTGAACACATGGCGCGGGGCGCGTGCAGCCCCGGCCGCAGCAATGGTATTTCAAGATCAAAGAAGGACTGACCATGTCACCTCTTAAAATCAAAAAAGGCTCTACAAGCCACTCCGCCTATAACCTTCGTCCGAATTTTTCCGACGTACAGGAAACCCACACGCTCGCAGTCATCGTCGATAATGAAGCGGGTGTGCTCGCCCGTGTCATCGGCCTCTTTGCTGGTCGTGGCTACAATATAGAAAGCCTGACAGTCGCCGAGATCGATCACTCCGGCAATCTAAGCCGCATCACGGTAGTCACCACAGGCACACCGCAAGTGATTGAACAGATCAAAGCACAGCTCGGGCGCATTGTTCCTGTGCATCAGGTGAACGATCTCACTGTTGAGGGCCCCGCTGTTGAGCGCGAGCTCGCTCTATTCAAAGTGGAAGGCACGGGCGAGAAACGCGTGGAAGCCCTGCGCTTGGCAGATATTTTCCGCGCAAATGCTGTGGATAGCACATTGGAAAGCTTTGTTTTTGAGCTGACGGGTCCGTCTGAAAAGATCGATGCATTTGCTGATCTAATGCGCCCATTGGGCCTGACTGAACTTGCGCGTACAGGCGTTGCCGCGCTTTCACGCGGCATTTAAATCTTAATTGAGAGCGGCGCGTTTATTTCGCCGCCGCTCCAACGCGCCTTTTGGCTGGCGCGGAACGCACAATATCATCAAATTGAACAACATTGCCCATCGACGGTGATGCAACGCTTTGATCGTCATCTTCAATCAACGTTTTGATTTGTCCTGCCGTTTTAACAACATTGTCCAAATCACTGCAGTAATGCTGCGCAATTCTACGCGGATTTTGTGCAAGGCGTACATTTTCCATCAAGGCAAGATCGAATTGAATGAGATCCCCCTCATCAAAGCGTTCCGCTGAGACGGCTTTGTGCGGCGTTTGATCCAGATAGGCGAGTTCGCCATGATCTTCACACCAAATAATCGCTTTGTTTTCAGTTGCTGCAGTCCAAATTACGACACCCAACATTCAAAAATCCTTCCCTACAAACTAGAAGGGGTATGCCAGCGCCACCCTAGGAAGTGCTATGAAATTCATAGGGCCGTTCTTTCGCAATTTGTATAAAACAAAGCGCGTGTTTATCGAATTTGTATCAGGATTTTTCGCTTTTGTATAAAGAGTGTTTCCATTCTCTTGGAATCTATCCTATTCGATCTACAATACAACTTATACGATTCTGTACTGGTAAAATGCATGAAAAATTCCCCTTACCCAATTCGTGCAGTATTTGGCCAAAACCTTAGAAAGCTATCGCAAGCTTACCCTTCGGTGTCTGAGGTATGTCGGCAAATCGACATCAACCGTGCCCAATTCAATCGATACCTTAACGGCGAAAGCTATCCGCGCCCTGATATGTTAGCGCGCATTTGCGATTTCTTCGGAACCGATGCGCGTATTCTGACAAATCCGATTGAAACGATTCAACAGGACCGTTTGGATCTATTGACCCACCCCGATATTGTTGATTTCACCAATATTGGCTCAAAACTCATTCCTGAAGACAGTTTGCCGAATGGGTTTTACCGATTTTCGCGGCGCAGCTTTCTCTATCCTGAGCACTTTGTTTCAGGGTTGCTGTTCGTTTATCGTAAAGATGGCTGGACCTTCATAAAAGGCTCGGAGCCACGCCAATCCGTGCTTGAGCAAGGCTTGCCGCAAGACGTGCGAACACGGCAATTCAAAGGTTACGTCATCCCCTTAGAGACGGGTTTTGGCGCTTTGATTTCTAGACGCAACTCGCTCACATATACGTTTAACTTCTTTTCGCCGGTTACGTCTTTTAATCATAATTTTTGGCAGGGCTATGCAGCGCGCACGGTAAATGAAGCTATCAACAGCTCCCGCGTGTCGCGTATGATCTATGAATTTCTTGGGCCTGATACTCATGAAATCCTAAAGACGGCGCGCGGTGCAGGCCTATGTGATATCAATGATCTCCCCGCGTTTCACCGTCGTTTGCTCCGCGAAAATGAGCCATTCGCGTAAATCATGACGTCGCGGTGAGAAAACTTTTGGTCGCGAAAAGGACAATGAACACACGCACCTGCAGCTAGCCTTGGTCTAGATTATCAAGGAGCGTTGTCATGACCACCAAGATTACGGACCTGTCTGCGGTACGTCGCCCGATTGAATCCGCGCAAGGCTTGCCGAACCCACATTATATTGACCCAGATGTCTTTGAAGAAGAAAAGAAAGCTGTTCTTTTCTCATCATGGGCCGGTCTGGCGGTCAGCGCGGATGTTCCTGAAATCGGTGATGCAAAGCCAATCGAATTTCTCGGCATGCCGCTCTTGTTAGTCAGGGACACGAGCGGACAAGTGCGTGTCTTTCAAAACATCTGTCGCCACCGCGGCATGATCCTTGTGGAAGAGGCCCGCAAAATCGAGGGCGCGATCCGCTGCCCCTATCACAGCTGGTGTTATGGCACGGATGGTCGTCTCGTTAGCACCCCT
Source organism: Planktotalea sp. (assembly GCF_039984035.1). GTDB lineage: Bacteria > Pseudomonadota > Alphaproteobacteria > Rhodobacterales > Rhodobacteraceae > Planktotalea. The sequence goes on from NZ_JBDWVM010000059.1 coordinate 6,232, forward strand.
CATGTGGGCGGCCCTGGTCACAACCGCCACGACAGCATTGATCGCAATCTCCTTGGTCTCCTTGAGGTGCGCTCGCACATCTGGCGCGATGTGATCTGGATCAACATCGATGGCACCGCCCTGCCCTTTGAAGAAGAAAACGCAGAGCTGATCGCGCGGTGGGCTGAATTTGACAAACCGCTCTTTCATGGCGGCGCCGACAGCGCCTTTGATCTTGAGGTCAATTGCAACTGGAAGCTCGCCGTCGAAAACTACTGTGAAAGCTACCATTTGCCATGGGTCCACCCCGGCCTGAACAGCTATTCCCGCCTAGAAGATCATTACCACATCGAACAACCCGATGCTTTCTCTGGCCAAGGCACCCATGTCTACCGCCAGCTCAAGGGCGCAAACGGGCAAGTGTTTGAAGATTTTGAAGGCGTTGGTGAAAAGTGGGATGAAGCGGCCGAGTATATTTCGGTTTACCCAAACGTCCTGCTCGGCGCGCATCGCGATCATGCTTATGCCATTCTACTGATCCCCGAGAACGAGGGACGTACTGTGGAACGTGTGCACATCTATTATGCGACGCCTGAAACCGACGATGACCTGCGTGTGACCAACACCAAGCAATGGAAAGAGGTGTTTGAAGAAGACATCTTTGTCGTGGAAGGCATGCAAAAGGGCCGCTATGCGCCGCACTTTGATGGCGGTCGTTTCTCTGCGGTAATGGACAACCCGACGCACTGTTTTCACGCATGGGTCGCTGGCAAAATCCAAGCCCATCGCGCCCTCGATCAAGCGGCTGAATGAACGCGCTCGATCAACGTCTCCTTGCAGCGCACGCGCGCGATGACCGCACGGCGTTGGTGTCGCTCTATCTCGAAGCTGCCGATAGCGCTAATGACGCCGACGCCGAAGGGTTTTATCTAACGCATGCCTATGTGTTTGCGCTCGATACCGGCTCCGACCTTGCCCCGAGCTTGCATGCTCGGCTCAAAGCAGCGGGGCGCGAGGAATAACGTTACCGAGACAGAGCAGCCAAATCAGGTTTGCGATCTTTAAATTCTGTTGCCTCATGCCAGCGCTGCGCAATGCGCAATAGTTTGGCATCGCTCATGCGCGGCCCGAACAACTGCATGCCCATGGGAAGGCCCGCCGCACTAAAGCCAGCGGGGATGTTAACACATGGCACGCCAACAAGGCTGACGGGGATCACGATTTCCATCCAGCGGTGATAGGTGTCCATCGCCTGCCCTGCGATCGTCTCGGGGCTTTTCCACTCAACAGGAAATGGCCAAACCTGCGCAGATGGCAGCAAGAGCGCATCATACTCACCAAAGAGCGCGATCAGCTTCGCGTACCACTGGCTGCGGATCACGCTCAGACGATGGACGTCCATCGCAGTGAGCGCCATGCCTGTCTCAATTTCCCAAATCGCGTCCTCTTTCAGTAAGCCGCGCTGTGCAGGATCATTATAAAACGCAGCCTTGCCACCCGCATTTGCCCAAGCGCGCAGACCAACCCATGCCTCCCAAATCTTTTCCGTAGGGAACGGCGCTGGCAGTTTTTCGACCTTCGCACTTAACGCTTCAAAATGAGACAATGCGCCTTCGCAGGTATCCAGAACACCCTCTTCCATAGGATAGGCACCGCCCCAATCGCCGAGCCAGCCAATGCGCATCCCTTTGATATCCCCCGCCAATTGCGGTGCACTGGGCGCTTGTACGTAGCTATGTGGATCATCGCTATGAAGACCCGCCTGCACATCCAAAAGCATAGCAACGTCTTGCGGGCAGCGCCCCATTGGGCCCGCCACAGCAAGCTGATGAAGAAATGCATCGCCCGGCATATCGGAGGGCACCAAACCATAGGTGGGGCGCAAGCCATAGACATTGTTCCAAGCACCGGGATTACGCAGGCTGCCCATCATATCAGAGCCATCAGCAATCGGCATCATTCCTGTGGCAAGCGCGACAGCAGCGCCGCCTGACGACCCCCCAGCCGAGCGATTGAGATCATAAGGGTTACGCGTTGCACCATGCACAGGATTAAACGTATGGCTGCCAAGCCCGAATTCGGGCGTGTTCGTTTTGCCGATCACGATAGCGCCCGCTGCCTTCATACGCGCGACCATCAAATCATCTTTCGGCGCTATGAAATCAGCGAATAGCGGCGATCCAAAAGAGGTCGGCAGGCCCGCCGCATTCGCGAGATCCTTGATCGCGACAGGAAGACCATGCAGCGGTCCCTTATTCTCCATCGCGTCAGCGGCGCGCGCATCGGCCAAACAGGCCTCAGCATCGCGCAAGGAAATGATCGCATTGACGGAGCTATTTACAGCCTCAATACGGGCCAGCGTGGCGCGCATCAGTTCTTCTGCACTGAGCTCTTTGTCGCGGATGAGCCCTGCGAGCACATGCGCGTCTTGATCCAGAATATCAACCATCGCACATGCCCCTCCCAAGGCCTTATCTGAGCGGCAAACCTAGTCTTCGCCTTGCGCCTCTGCGCGGGATTTACCGGAGACATTCAATGCAAGCGTTGCGCCCATGAAACCGTCCAGATCGCCATCCAAAACCCCCTTAGTATCAGAAGTTTCAAAGTTGGTGCGCAGGTCTTTCACCATTTGATAGGGCTGCAAGACATAAGATCGGATTTGGTTGCCCCATCCGGCATCACCCGCATTTTCATGCGCCTCGTTCACCAAAGCGGATCGCTTATCGAGCTCCATCTGATAGAGCCGCGATTTCAAAGCTTTCATCGCGATGTCACGGTTTTGGTGCTGCGACTTCTCGGATGAGGTCACAACGATACCCGTGGGATGGTGCGTGATACGAACGGCAGAGTCAGTGGTGTTGACGTGCTGACCACCCGCGCCAGAAGAGCGATAGGTATCAACACGAATATCCGCTGGGTTCACTTCGATTTCAATGTTGTCATCCACGACCGGATACACCTTCACCGAGGTAAAAGATGTGTGGCGTTTCGCAGCGCTATCAAAGGGCGAAATGCGCACCAGACGATGCACGCCTGATTCAGACTTCAGCCAACCATACGCATTGGTACCGCTGATCTTATAGGCCGCAGATTTGATGCCCGCCTCTTCGCCCGCGCTTTCGGATTGTAGTTCAACCTTATAGCCGCGCTTTTCTGCCCAACGCACATACATGCGCGCGAGCATCGACGCCCAATCGCAGCTCTCGGTGCCGCCTGCGCCAGAGTTGATCTCAAGGAAGGTGTCATTACTGTCCGCTTCACCGTCAAGCAAGGCCTCTAGCTCTTTCGCCGCCGCCTTGGCCGCGAGCGCGGTGAGCGCTTCCTCAGCTTCCGTGATGACGTCTTCGTCTTCTTCCATTTCGCCGAGTTCGATTAGCTCGATGTTGTCAGACAGATCCTGCTGAATACCGGTATAAGTCGCCATGGAATCCACGAGCATCTGGCGTTCGCGCATCAGTTTCTGCGCTGCATCAGGATCATTCCATAGATCAGGATCTTCAACGCGCGCGTTAAATTCCTCTAGGCGGAACGGAGCGGTCTCCCAATCGAGACGCTGGCGAAGCAACTCTAAGGATTTTTCGATCTCATCGACTGTATTTTGGGCGTCTGCGCGCATGATGCGTCCCGTCTTAATGGCTTGCCCCTGCGTGATAAACCAGCCCTAAGCCACCCACAAGACCAAGCAGCGCTTGATCTTGTGATGTTCGCTGTTTGCGCGCTTAATATAGCCCGCCCGAGCTAAGCGTGCCAAAGGTCGCTTTCGGACCAACAACCGCCTTACGCCCAGTTGATGTCGTCACCTCTCGGGCCACCTGACCGTCTGGACGGATCAGTGACAAGTTGCTGCCCATCGCAAAACCACCGTCAAAGGACACGCCAAAGACCGGCTCTTCACCCTCGCGGAAGCACTCGTTCACAACGTTGTCGCCAGAGGCACCATCAGACAGGCGCGCGCCCGTGAAACGGTCAATTTTGATAAATTCGCAGCCTTCGGGAACACGGAAATCGCTCGCGCCATATTTCTTGGTCGCTTTGCGCATGAATTGGTTGAACACAGGACCACACATGCCGCCGCCTGAGGCCCCTTGGCCAAGGCTACGCGGCGTGTCGTGACCGATGTAGCACCCTGCAACAATACGGTTGGTAAAGCCAACAAACCAAACGTCTTTCGCATCGTTCGTCGTTCCCGTTTTACCAGCGGTTGGAACACCAAGGCTGACAGTTTTAGACGCGGTTCCGCGTTCCACAACGCCGCGCATCATGGATGTCAGCTGATAGGCCGTAACCGCGTTCATCACGCGCTCGCGCTCGGACACGATACGCGGGCTGCGGGTCGGCGCAATTGCGGGGTCATTACAATCGGTACAGATACGCGGGTCATGTTTATAGACCGTTTTACCGTAACGATCTTGCACACGGTCGACCAAGGTTGGCTCTACCCGTTCGCCGCCATTGGCAAACATCGCATAGGCCGCAACCATGTTGAACAGAGACGTTTCTTGCGAGCCAAGCGAGTTGGCGAGAACGCGGAGGAAATCACCTTTCTCATAGACGCCAAACTTTTCCGCGTAGTTGCCGACAGTATCCATGCCCACCTCTTGCGCGAGGCGAATGGTCATCAAGTTACGTGAACGTTCGATCCCCGTGCGCAGCGGCGTTGGACCATAGAAGGTCTTCGATGCGTTTTTCGGGCGCCACAGACCTTGCGGCGTGTTGATTTCAATCGGGGCATCCACAACCACGGTCGCTGGCGTATATCCGCTATCCAAAGCAGAGGCATAAACGAACGGCTTAAAGCTGGAGCCAGGCTGACGCTGCGCTTGCGTGGCGCGGTTAAAGACGGAGTTCTGATAAGAGAACCCACCCTGCATCGCGATCACACGGCCAGAGTTGACGTCCATCGCCATGAAGCCGCCCTGCACTTCTGGAACTTGGCGCAACGTCCAACGGATAAAGGCACCCGAATTGTCATCTGTCATTTGACGAATGTGGACGACTTCACCAACGCGCAACAAATCTCCTGCAACACGCGCCTTTGGACCAAGCTTGCCGTCGCTGTTACGCTTGCGCGCCCACTGCACGTCTTTTGCAGGCACCCAATGCCCGTCTTCGTCGTTTTCAACGCCTTCAATCCCGATGCGTGCTTCGTTGTTGCCAACTTCAAGCACAACGGCAGGATACCATTTGTTTTCCAAATGCACATCGCGCGCGACTGCAACGTTGCTCAATGCTTCACGCCATGCCGCTTCTGAGCCGAGCTGATCAGTAGGAATGGTTTTGCCTGTCCCGCGCCAAATCCCTTGCGAGCGGTCATAACGTTCTAGGCCACGACGCAATGCGTCGGCCGCCTCGGCCTGCATTTCAGGGTCAATCGTCGCGCGAACGGTCAAACCACCTGTGAAAAACTCACCTTCGCCGAAATCACGGCTGAGCTGGCGACGAATTTCATCGGTAAAGTAGTCGCGCGGCGGCAAGGCAGAGCGGAAACTGTCGAAATCACCGTTCTGAACCGACTTCACAGGCTTGGCGACTTCCTGTTCATACACCGCTTCTGTTAGATAGCCGTTTTCCATCATCTCCTTCAGAACGAAGTTACGACGGTTTCGCAGGCGGTCCACCTGACGCACAGGGTGATATTGGCTCGGCGCTTTTGGCATTGTCGCGAGGAAGGCCGCCTCATGCGGTTCAAGCTCGCCTAGGGTTTTGTTGAAATAGGTCTGCGAGGCCGCCGCAAATCCAAAACTGTTCTGACCGAGGAAAATCTCGTTCATATAAAGCTCTAGGATTTGATCCTTGGTGAGCGTTTCTTCAATTCGGCTCGCGAGGATGATTTCCTTGATCTTACGCTCAGCTTGGCGCGATCCATCGAGCAAAAAGTTCTTCATCACCTGCTGCGTGATCGTCGAGGCACCACGGCAACCTTTACCTGCAGATTGCACACATTCAACAGCCGCCGCCGCGATACCGCGGGTGTCATAGCCGGAATGCTCATAAAAGTTCTTATCTTCCGCCGAAATCAGCGCATGTTTGACCATGTCCGGAATTTCGTTGGCAGGCGCAAACAAACGACGTTCACGGGCGAATTCATCGATGATCTGACCTTCGCCAGAATAAATCCGTGAAATCGTGGGTGGCTTATATTGTGCAAGGCTTTCGTGACTTGGCAGGTCACGCCCATACATCCAAAAAATCGCGCCGATTGTCAGCGCGCCCATCATCACCCCCATTGTCACCAATGAGAAGATAGATCCGAAAAAAGAAACGATTGCTCTGAGCACGTGTCGGCCCCCAATTTTTTATGCTCCGTCTATACGCGCGGTTGGTCAAATGGTCAAAACACAACCTAGTCACCAACAAGCAGATTTCTGCGCATATTAACGGTGTTTTCTACTTTCTATTTACCTCTCAGCTGCGCATCCGCGGCATCGGTGAGCAGCCAAGCTTGAATTCCATTGTGAATGCCCAGCACCATCTTACTGCGCCAGACCGAGTCCATCAGTTTTGACAGATCATCTTTGCTCGAAAGGAACCCGACTTCGATCAAAACAGACGGAATATCGGGGGCCTTGAGCACGGAAAAACCCGCAGATTGAATGGGACGTTTATAGGTGTGACCCACTTCGGTATTGATCCCTAGAATAATACCGCGCGCTAAGGCCTTGGAACGTGGGCCATTTTCCATGCGGGCAAGTTCCATCAAGATCGACGCGATTTCATCGTCTTGGCCTGACAAATCGACACCCGCCAGCAAATCCGCGCGATTATGACGTTCTGCAAGCGCGGCAGAGGCCGCATCAGACGCTTCCTCAGAAAGTGTGAAAACCGCTGCGCCATTGGCTTTACCACTGGCAAGCGCATCGGCGTGAAACGAGACAAAGAGATCAGCGCCATTCGCACGCGCGATTTGAACGCGGCGTTCGAGCGATACGAATTTGTCCTCATTGCGGGTCAAAATCACATTAAAGTCGCCAGAGCGCAGCAAGGCATCGCGAACTTCTTGCGCAAGCACCAGCATAAGTTCGGCCTCGGTCACCCCATTTCCAGAGGCTCCGGGATCGATTCCCCCGTGGCCTGGATCAAGCACAACGGTGATTTCCGATGATGTCTTCTCAAAGGCTGCTGGCGTGTCGATCGGGCGCAAATTATCCCAATCCGGATCGCTTGGCGCGCCAGATTTGGCTGCGAATTCACTATCCTCTACTTCAACCAACGACACCGTGAGCCGCGCCTGCCCCGCGCCCTCATCAACCTTCAAGCCTGCATGCTGCACCACTTGTGGGCTTGGCAGATCAAGAACAAGCCGCGACCAGCCCGGTCGCACGGCTCCAAACCGCAGTGCATTGAGGTGTTTGCCACGCAACAAACGGGTCGGATCAACCGCAGCGAAATCCACTTCGCGGAAATCCAGAACCAAACGCGCAGGATCAACCAAGGTATACACACGGTATGGCACGCCTTGGGACAAAGCCAAATCAAGTTGATAGGCGCCATCTGACAGTGCAATCGTGCTGTTAGACGCGTCCAACCGTGCAAGCGCAGTAAACTCCTGCGCCTCAATACTCTGGGGCGCACTCAACAAAAGGGTGAGTGATAAACATACTGCTCTTATCATAGGCCTGTTCCGGCGCTTTGCTTTGTGCCCACTATAGAGCGCGCATCGCCGCTGCGGAACAGCTAATTTTCCGGCATTTCAGCCGTAATGTCATAGCCGTAAAGCCAGTTGAATTGATTGAGCATTTGAGTGGGTGCAAACCTGCTGCCCAGTCTCAGCACCGTATGCGCCGCCGCGCGAATGGGGCCGCGCCGCAAGTGATAGCGCCACGCATTGCCATTCGCAGCCTCGATCACTTTGCCCGCTCGCTTGCGCCGCGCGTTTTGATACAACGCAAGGCGATCAGACAACGCGCCCTCTTTTTGTAACGAGACGCAAAGCGCCCATGCATCTTCCAGCGCCATATTCGCCCCTTGGGC
>NZ_JBDWVM010000060.1:0-3923 GCF_039984035.1 Planktotalea sp.
GGTTGGTATTCCCAACCTTGGATATCGCGCGCGGACCAGTCATTGAGCAGCACATAGCCAAAGATCATATCATCCGCTTGATCCACCGTGATCGGTGTGCCCATCTCGCAGCTCGTGCCAACGATAGCGCCGAGTTCGAGCTCGATATCGAGACGCTTGCTTGGCCCAAAGCTCGGCACAGCGGCGTCAGGCGCTTTCATTTGCCCGTTGGGGCGATGAATGTCCGTGCCAGACACCACAACAGAGGAAGCGCGTCCGTTGTAGCCGACGGGAATATGGAGCCAGTTGGCAGGCAAATCAGGCGAGCCGCGCAGGATCGCGCCCATGTTCTTCGCGTGCTGCATGCCAGCGTAGAAATCTGTGTATTCCGTCACCGCGATTGGCATGTGCATCACGACATCCGCTTGCGCGACGAGGTAGTCGCCCAAGGGCTCTGCACCCTCTGCCAAAAGCGCAGTCAGTTTAGCGCGCAGGTCGGCCCAGGCCTCGCGACCCTGTTCCATGAAATCATTCCAATAGGGAACATCAAAGACGTCGCCAGAGCTGTCCCCAAGCAAACCGTCGCCCTCGGCTTTGTAGAGATCAAAAATCATGTCCCCAATCGCCACGCCGCAGCGGGGCATGGAGCTATCATCGAGAGAGAACACGCCGTAGGGCAAGTTGTTCAATGGGAATGGCGTATCGGCGCTATTCGCGCTTTCGACCCAAGAGCGGAGCAATGTCATGTATGTTCTTTCGCATCTGGTTGGTTGTCGGGATGTGCCGCCTTGATCGCGGGTATCGCAAGACAGTTTTGTGAAATTCGGGTGAGTTTCGGGAAAGCTTCGACGGGCAATTCCCAACGCTCGGCGTTGTACATTTGGCTGACAATACAAAGGTCTGCAAGATCGGGCGCATCGCCAAAAGCAAAACCTGTGTCATCGCGGACTTGCGTCTCTAGCGCGGTGAAACCCTGCGCCATCCAATGCTGCATCCAGTCCTTTTTCTGCGCAGGCGTCGCGCCGAAACGCGCGCCCAGTTGACCCACAACGCGCAGGTTATTGACGGGGTGGATATCCATGGAAACACCATGGGCCACCGCCATCATACGTGCGCGTTTGATCGGATCGGTTGGGATCAAGGCGGGTTCGGGCCAAGTCGCATCAATGTATTCCAAAATGGCCATCGATTGCGTCAAAGCTGTGCCATCCTCAAGTACGAGCGTCGGAACACCTGCCCCCGCATTCAGCGCGCGATAAGCATCGCTGCCTTGATCGCCCGCTACCAGATCAACTGGGATGGTTTCGTAAGCAACGCCTTTGAGGTTCAGCGCCGCGCGTACGCGGTAAGACGTGGTCGAGCGCCAGTAGCTATAAAGCTTCATTTCTTGCCCGCCGTTCCATCGAATTTCTTTTCGATATCGACCCAGCAATCAATATAATCGTCCTGCAATGGTGCCTCTTCCCCCGCGAACCGCGTTAGGTGCTGCGGGAAGCGCGTCTCGAACATGAAAGACATGGTGTTATCCAGCTTTTCGGCCTTAAGGTCAGCATTCGATGCGCCCTCGAACGCGTTCTTGTCCGGCCCATGCGGCAGCATCATATTGTGCAGACTGATTCCACCGGGGATGAACCCCTTCGGTTTGGCGTCATATTGGCCGTAAATATTGCCCATCAATTCGGACATGATGTTCTTGTGATACCACGGCGGGCGGAACGTATCCTCCGCCACCATCCAGCGTTCGCGGAACAGAACGAAGTCGATGTTTGCTGTGCCTTCTTGCCCTGAGGGTGCGGTGAGCACGGTAAAAATCGAGGGATCGGGATGATCAAACAGGACCGCGCCCACGGGGCAATAGGTCTTGAGATCATATTTGCAGGGGGCATAATTGCCGTGCCATGCGACCACATCCAAAGGCGATTGATCGATCTTGGTTTCATGGAATTGACCACACCATTTGATCGTCACGGTTGAGGGCACTTCGCGATCTTCAAAGGCCGCGACAGGCGTTTTGAAATCCCGTGGATTTGCCATGCAGTTGGCACCAATCGGACCCCTGCCCGGCAACTCAAACTTCTGGCCATAGTTCTCGCACACAAAGCCACGACATGGCCCCTCGAGCACCTCAACGCGGTAGACAAGACCGCGCGGAATAATCGCAATTTCCTGTGGCTCTAGATCGATCACGCCCAGCTCTGTGCAAAAGCGTAAACGCCCTTCTTGCGGCACGATCAGCATCTCTGAATCGGCGGAATAAAAATAGGCATCCACCATGCTTTCGGTGACAAGATACACATGGCTGGCCATGCCCACCTGCGTGTTCACATCCCCCGCCGTCGTCATCGTGCGCATACCAGTGAGCCACGTTAAAGGCTCATCTGAATGCGGCACCGGATCCCAACGATACTGACCAAGCGAGGTCACATCACCCAAGACGTTTGGCGCGGATTTCCAAAGCGGCAAGTCGATACGTGAATAGCGGTGGGAGTGTTTCACAGACGGGCGAATGCGGTAGCACCATGTGCGTTCATTCTGATGGCTCGGCGCTGTAAAAGCTGTGCCAGAAAGCTGTTCGCCATAGAGCCCATAGTTACACTTTTGCGGGCTATTCATGCCCTGCGGCAAAGCACCGGGCAACGCTTCTGTTTCGAAATCATTGCCAAAACCGGGCATATAACCACCGTGCGTACCAACCTCTGTGGCCGCTTGGGTCAAACCATGGGGCGCTGTGACCTTGTTCATGACGCATTCCTTTTTCTTCGTTAGGAATGGTCGTAATGGTCACATTTGTAACTATCAACGCTTTCTTTCACTTTTCAGTAGAAAAGATGAAGGCGCCAATAGACACAAAAAACCCTCACTCAAGCTCTGCTCAAATGAGGGTATTTTCGTGCTACGCGGCTTTAAATAGACCTTCACGCTTGGCGTCGGCCAGCGTTTTGTCCAAAGCAATCGTTGCCCGTTCAATGATCATGTCGATCTCTGCTTTTGTGACAACAAGCGGCGGTGCGATGATCATCCGATCGCCCACATGGCGCATGACCAAACCGTTTTCAAAACAATGCTCACGGCACATAAGGCCAACCTGACCGCCCTCGCCCGCAAAGGCCGCGCGCGTGGCTTTGTCAGGTGACAGAGCAATCGTCGCCATAAGGCCCATGCTGCGTGCCTCGCCCACAAGCGGATGATCCGCAAGAACAGCCCATTTCTCAGCAAGATATGGCGCAATCTCATCGCGCACGCGCTCAATCATGCCTTCCTCTAGCATGATACGCAGATTTTCCAGCGCGACCGCTGCCGCCACTGGATGCCCCGAATAAGTATAGCCGTGGTTAAAATCACCCGCAGCCGCGACGGTGTTCGCGATCTCATCAGACACCAGCGAGCCACCAATCGGTGCATAGCCAGACGACAGGCCCTTTGCGATGGTCATAATATCAGGGCGAATGCCAAAGGTTTGCGATCCGAACCAATTACCCGTGCGCCCAAAGCCGCAAATCACTTCATCCGCGATGAGCAGGATGTCGTGTGCATCGCAAATGCGCTGGATTTCGGGCCAGTAGCTATCTGGCGGAAACACGATGCCGCCCGCGCCTTGGATCGGCTCGGCGATAAAGGCCGCGACGTTCTCCTCTCCAAGTTCCGCGATCTTGGCTTCCAACTGACGCGCGCGTTCAAGACCGAATGCCTCGCGATCCGTGTCGCCGCCGTCTTCGTACCAATGGGGCTGATCAATATGCACAACATCGGGGATAGGCAGACCGCCCTGCGCGTGCATCGGTGTCATGCCTCCAAGGCTCGCTCCGCCCAGCGTCGAGCCGTGATAGGCGTTGTGGCGGCTGATGATCGTCTTCTTGTCCGGCTTCCCCTTCGCCGCCCAGTAATGGCGCACGAGGCGGATGTTGGTGTCATTCGCTTCAGACCCTGAGCCCGCATAAAACACA
>NZ_JBDWVM010000061.1:0-6916 GCF_039984035.1 Planktotalea sp.
GACCACAGATGCCACATGATCACGCGGACCATCTTTCACCTTCTGGACACCCTTACAGAAAAGATGATGACACGCCCTTAAACTACTGGCAAACTATGGAAATAGCTGTTCGCGAGCTTCTGATCGAGAAGCAAATCACAACCTCGGACGAGGTCGCAGCGCAGATTGATGCGATGGATTCACGCTCGCCCGCCAATGGCGCGGCAGTGGTTGCGCGCGCGTGGAGCGATCCTGATTTTAAAGAACGGTTGCTCAAGGATGGATCAGCCGCCTGTAAAGAAATGGGCTTTGACGTTGGCGCGCTGCATTTGATCGCGATTGAGAACACGATCGACACCCATAACGTCGTGGTTTGTACCCTGTGTTCTTGCTACCCACGCAACCTGCTTGGACTGCCACCCGATTGGTACAAATCACGCGCTTATCGCGCACGGACCGTGAAAGAGCCGCGCAAGGTTCTATCGGAATTCGGCGTCGAACTACCCGCGACGACCAAGGTGCGCGTCCATGACAGCACGGCCGATATGCGCTACGTCGTGATCCCCGCCCGCCCAGATGGCACCGACGGAATGGGCGAAGAGGCGCTCGCCGCGCTCGTTACACGCGATTCAATGATTGGAACAGGACTTGCGCGCGCGCCTTCGGCTTGAGCCCGCGCGCCAAGCACAGTAAGCCCTCCCACATGAAACGCGTCTCGCAATATATCACCAACATGTTCTTGCGCGCGCTGATTGGCGTGGCGCTTGCACTGCCCTACGCCGCACGTGTGCGCACGATGGGGTGGCTGGTTGAAAACATCGTCTCACCACTCGCAGGATACCCCAAACGCATCCGCGCGAATCTAGCGCATGTTTTACCTGATTTGGACAAGGCCGAGGTCGCGCGCCTGTGCAAAGCTGTGCCAAACAATGCTGGCCGTACCCTGATTGAGCTTTACTCGGGCAAAGACTTCGTCGAGCGCGCGATCCAAGCGCCGATCACAGGCCCCGGCTATGAAGCGCTGGAAACTGCCCGCGCCGAGGGACGGCCTGTCATCCTCGTCACAGGTCACTTTGGAAATTACGACGTCAGCCGCGCCGCGTTGATCGCCAAGGGGCATAACATGGGCGCGCTCTATCGCCGGATGTCCAACCCCTATTTCAACGAACATTACGTTAAATCGATCTCAACCATTGGCACACCGATGTTTGAACAGGGTCGCAAAGGCATGACGCAGATGGTGCGCCATATCAAATCTGGCGGTGTTTTGGGGATCTTAACGGATTTACACGCCCACGGCGGCGCGCGTCTGTCCTATTTTGGCAAGCCAGCCATTACATCACTAGTCACGGCAGAACTCGCGCTCAAGTTCAATGCGGCGCTGATCCCCGTTTATGCGATCCGGCAGGAAAACGGCCTTGATTTCAAGATCGTCGTTCAGGCGGAAATTCCGCACAGCGATGCGGAAACCATGACCCAAGCGGTGAACGAAGGCTTGGAAGAACTGGTGCGAGAAAACATGCACCAGTGGTTCTGGATTCACCGTCGTTGGAAAAACACCTAAAGTTTAGTTGATCGTCGCCGCAGCTTCGATCGCGCCATGATTGGCACGTTGGATCAAAATTGCAGCAGGTCCGGTGCCAACTTGCGCTGAGATCGCCAAAGGCGTGCTTCCGTCCCATTCTTGTATGGTTCCGAAATCAGATACAACGTTCACGTAAGTGATTGTACGACCTGCATTTTCACCGCGTTTGATTTCAACCGTTTGCGCCGCGCGATAGTTCACGAACTTGACTTCATACTGTCCAGCTTGTTTCGCAGTGGCGGCAATCGTCACCATATCGTCATCCCGAGATACGTCTAAGGAAACGTCTTTGTCCTGCGCCGTATGTTTCGCAATCAGGCTTGCGACGTCTTTGGGATGCGTGCCGACAACGGAATCCACTCCGCCAACAATCATTTGTGGCGTGTAGACTGAGCGACGGCCTGCTGCCTTGGCATAAGACTGTTGACGCGCAGTGTTGGACGGGCTTGCAAAGATATCTTTCCAGCCAATGTAGTCCCAGTAGTCCACATGCATCGAAAGCGCCAAAACATCATCGCGTTTCACCAGCTCATGCATCAAGGCATCCGCTGGCGGACAGGACGAACACCCTTGAGACGTGAACAATTCAATCACCACGGGCTGTGATTGCGCCTGCGCCGTACCAGAAAGAGCAATCCAGAAAGCCGCTGCAAGTGCTGAAAATTTTGTCATCAAGAATATTCCGCCTTAAGAATGTGTCGTGGTTTTAGATAATCCTAAAAACCTGAAATGACCAATCACCCTTTTGCGAGAGTTGCGCGATCTGTTGCAACAAACCGTTTCTGATCTATGGTTAACCCAAGGCCGCAAAGACCGGTCAGCTACTGCATCGCCCTTGATAGAATGATCACGATCAGGCAGACATATTTTAGCGACATTCCTTATTGAGTATTAATTTAGGAGGCAGCCATGCCCATCACAGTCGGTCAGGATTCCAGCAAGACGCGTAAAACGCTCTCGGTTGGCGGATCTTCCATTTCTTATTATTCCATCCAAGCCGCGAGCGATGCTGGCCTTGGGGACTTTTCCAAGCTCCCCGCCGCGCTCAAGGTTGTGTTGGAAAACATGCTTCGTTTTGAAGACGGAAAAACCGTTTCTGTGGATGATATCAAGGCCTTCGCCGAGTGGGGCGCGAATGGTGGCAAGAACCCACGCGAGATTGCATACCGCCCTGCTCGCGTTCTGATGCAGGATTTCACCGGTGTTCCAGCAGTCGTGGATTTGGCGGCAATGCGCGATGGGATCAAGGCGTTGGGCGGCGATGCTCAAAAAATTAACCCGCTCAATCCCGTTGATCTGGTGATCGATCACTCGGTCATGATCGATGAATTTGGCAACCCACGTGCTTTCCAAATGAACGTGGATCGCGAATACGAACGCAACATGGAGCGCTACACATTCCTCAAATGGGGACAGTCTGCGTTTTCAAATTTCCGTGTGGTTCCCCCCGGAACAGGCATTTGCCATCAGGTGAACCTTGAGTATCTTTCGCAAACTGTTTGGAGCGACGTTGATCAAAATGGCGAAGAAGTCGCCTACCCTGACACGCTCGTTGGCACGGACAGTCACACGACCATGGTGAACGGCGTTGCCGTGCTTGGTTGGGGCGTTGGTGGAATTGAGGCGGAAGCCTCTATGCTGGGCCAGCCCATTTCCATGCTTATCCCCGAGGTCATCGGTTTCGAGCTGACCGGCGAAATGATGGAAGGCACGACCGGCACAGACCTCGTTCTGAAGGTCGTGGAAATGCTGCGCGCCAAAGGTGTTGTTGGCAAATTCGTGGAATTCTTCGGTAAAGGTCTCGACACGCTCCCGCTCGCGGATCGTGCGACGATTGCCAACATGGCCCCTGAATATGGCGCGACCTGTGGCTTCTTCCCGATTGACGGCGAAACCCTGCGCTACCTGCGTACCACGGGCCGCGACGAGGCACGCATCGCGCTTGTCGAAGCCTATGCTAAGGAAAATGGCCTCTGGCGCGGTGACGACTATGCACCGATCTATACGGACACACTCACGCTCGACATGGGCACGATTGTCCCCGCCATCTCTGGCCCGAAACGCCCGCAAGACTTTGTGGCTTTGACGGGAGCCAAGGCCGCCTTCCGCAAAGAGATGGAAGAAACGTTCAAACGTCCCATGGGCAAACAAGTCCCTGTCGCTGGCGAGGATTATACGCTCGATAGCGGCAAGGTTGTGATCGCCTCGATCACCTCCTGTACGAACACCTCCAACCCTTATGTGATGATCGGCGCGGGCCTCGTGGCGCGCAAAGCAGCCGCGCTTGGGCTTAACCGTAAACCTTGGGTCAAAACATCCCTCGCCCCCGGATCACAGGTTGTTTCCGCCTATTTGGAAGCGGCGGAACTCCAAGACGATCTCGATGCTATCGGCTTTAACCTTGTTGGCTACGGCTGCACGACCTGCATCGGTAACTCTGGACCGATCCAAAAGGAGCTGTCAGAAGCCATCGCAGAGGGTGATTTGGTGGCAACCTCGGTCCTCTCGGGCAACCGTAACTTTGAAGGTCGTATTAGCCCCGACGTGCGCGCGAACTACCTCGCCTCGCCGCCACTCGTCGTGGCTTATGCGCTGGCAGGCACGATGGACATCGATCTGGCAACAGACGTCATCGCGACCACGCCAGATGGTAAGGAAGTCTACCTGAAAGACATCTGGCCCACGACGCAAGAAATCGCAGAACTCGTTGAACAAACAGTCAAGCGCGAGGCGTTCCAGACCAAATATGCCGACGTCTTCAAAGGCGATGACAAATGGCAAGGCGTCGAAGTCCCTCAGGCGGAAACCTACGATTGGCCTGCGACCTCTACCTACATCCAGAACCCACCGTATTTCCAAGGCATGTCCAAGGAACCGGGCGTGATCACCAATATTGAAGACGCCAAAGTGCTAGCCCTGCTCGGCGATATGATCACCACCGATCACATCTCCCCCGCCGGTGCGTTCAAGGAAACCACGCCAGCGGGTCAATATTTGATCGACCGCCAGGTGCCTCTGCGCGAATTCAACTCTTACGGATCACGGCGCGGCAACCACGAGGTCATGATGCGCGGCACATTCGCCAACATTCGCATCAAGAACGAAATGCTCGACGGCGTTGAAGGCGGTTACACCCGCGGTGCAGATGGCAAACAAACCTCAATCTATGACGCGGCGATGGCCCATCAGGAGGCCGGCACACCGCTGGTGATCTTCGGCGGCGTGCAATACGGCGCAGGTTCTTCGCGGGACTGGGCTGCCAAAGGCACGGCGCTCTTGGGCGTGAAGGCTGTGATCGCAGAGAGCTTTGAACGCATCCACCGCTCCAACCTCGTTGGTATGGGCGTGATCCCGTTTGAGTTCACCAACGGCGTGACACGCAATTCCCTTGGCCTGACGGGCGATGAAAGCGTATCAATCTCTGGCCTCGATACGATTGAGCCGCTGCAAGAAGTGCCTTGTACGATCACGATGGCGGACGGCACGGTGCATGAAATCAAGCTGAAATGCCGTATCGATACCGCGATTGAGATCGAATACGTCGAACACGGCGGTGTGCTACACTACGTGTTGCGTGATCTGGCGGCGGAATAGAAAGGGAGCGTGAATTGCCAAAGCTCTGCTTTGGCAGCGCCCGAACCGCCCCCACGGGGCGGGCGCTTTACGCCCTCCCCTCGGT
Organism: Planktotalea sp.; assembly: GCF_039984035.1. Taxonomy (GTDB): domain Bacteria; phylum Pseudomonadota; class Alphaproteobacteria; order Rhodobacterales; family Rhodobacteraceae; genus Planktotalea. Next base: position 5,244 of record NZ_JBDWVM010000061.1, read on the forward strand.
TCGGGCACAATGCCCAAATTTTGAACGTCGTACTTAAAATCGACTGAGCGACTTGCAACTCTGGCCAATACGGCCAAACATGTTCCCCATGAAAACAGCTCTCATCACAGGTGGTGCGCGCGGGATTGGGCGGGCTATCGTCGAAAACCTCGCCAAAGATCATCGCATCGCGACGACGTATAATTCCACAGCGCCCGACGACTTGCTCAAGGCCCATCCAAAGGTCTTTGCGATCCAAGCGGATCTAAGCGCGCAAGATGTGCCGCCAAAGGTCATTGAAGCGGTCCTCAAGAAATTCGGCCAGATCGATGTCATCGTGAACAACGCAGGCGCGATTGAGATGACCCCGCTCGACGGTGTTGATCCTGCCGCCGAAATCGCCAATCTTACTGTCAACTTGCTTGCCCCGATGGGCCTGCTCGCAGCTGCGATCCCGCATTTGAAACGCGGCGCGGCGGTGGTGAATATCTCGTCGGTGAATGCCTACCTGCCCGCGATGGGCGCGTCCGGCTATTCGGCAAGCAAGGCTGCCATGAACACATGGACACGCGGCGCAGCGAAGGAGCTTGGCCCCAAGGGCATCCGTGTGAATGGCGTGGCCCCCGGTGCGATTGAGCGGGTGGAAAGCCCGCGTCCTGCGGACCTCGTTGCAAAATTTGTCGAAATGACCGCGCTTGGCCGATCTGGCGTGCCAGAAGACATTGCCAAAGCTGTGCGTTTTCTCGCCTCGGACGAGGCCAGCTTTATCACGGGTGAGACGTTAACGGTTTCCGGCGGTTACCGCCTCTAGACCTTATTTTCCGAGCGCTTTGTTCAGCTCTGGCAGAAAACGTTGCTCGTAATCGCTGCCGATAAGTGGCCCCGCGAAACGATAGAGCACTGTGCCGTTCCCATCCAAGATGAAGGTTTCTGGCGGCGCAGTTACGCCCCAGTCAATCGCTGTGCGCCCTTGCGGATCAAAGGCGACGCTGTCGAAGGGGTTGCCATCCTCCACGAGATAACGAGTGGCCGTGCCTGCGTTATCTTTGAAGTTGACGCCAACGATGTTGAACTCTTCGGTGAGTTCCAACAATTTCGGGTGCTCAGCGCGGCATGGTGGGCACCAGCTGGCCCAGAAGTTCACGAGCGTGACCTCGCCCGTTGCGAGATCGCTTTGTTGCGTGTGCGTGAAATCCGCCAACCCCTTTTCGGTCACCACGTTCGGGGCTGGTTTTCCGACAAAGACCGATTCCAGCTCGTCTTTGCCTTCGCGGAACATGCCGACATAGAACAAGGAGGCCAACGCGATGAAAATGACGGGCGGCGCAACCATCAAAGGGGACACTTTAGCCATTTCGCCGCGCCTCTACCTCTGCGAGCGCGGCCTTAGCGCGCCGCGATTGCCAGACGCTGACCAGCACCAAAAGCACCAGCAAGACAATCGTCGCGCCATAGGCGCTGAGTACCGTGTCGGAGTATTTCCCAAGATCAGGCATCATGCCATGCGCTCCCGTGCGAGCAACGCCTTGGTCCGGCGTGCGCGAATTTCTGTGCGCGTGCGCAACAGCACAAGCGCGACAAACAGTAAAACAAATCCTGCGATGCAGACCAAAAGCGGCTGGTAAAAGACATCAGCCACATTTTCTTCTTTATCGAGCGAGAGCGATGCCCCTTGGTGTAGACCTTGGTTCCAG
>NZ_JBDWVM010000062.1:0-11192 GCF_039984035.1 Planktotalea sp.
GACTTACAGATATCGATGCATGGTCCGCCGAAGCGCGCGCTGCGACGATCCTCAAGGGTCTCGGTTTTACCCATGATGAGCAACAGCAGCCGTGTTCTGATTTCTCGGGCGGTTGGCGTATGCGCGTCGCTCTCGCAGCAGTTCTATTTTCCGAACCTGATTTGCTGCTGCTCGATGAGCCGACCAACTACCTCGATCTCGAAGGCGCGCTTTGGCTAGAGGCATACCTCGTCAAATATCCCCATACGGTTCTGATCGTCAGCCACGACCGCGAATTGCTGAACCGCTCCGTTGGTGGCATTTTGCATCTCGAGGACAAGGGCCTGATCTACTACACAGGCACCTATGACATGTTCGCCAAACAGCGCGCACAAAAGCGTGCCTTGATGGCGTCAGCGGCCAAGAAACAAGAAGCCAAGCGCGAGCATTTGCAAGCCTTTGTGGATCGCTTCAAAGCGAAAGCCTCCAAAGCGAAACAAGCGCAATCTCGCGTCAAAGCCCTTGAAAAGATGGAAACAATTCGCGCACCCGAAGATGTGGCGCGCACGGTTTTCACCTTCCCCAAGCCAGAAGAACTGTCCCCGCCCATTATCGCGACGGAGAAAGCCTCTGTCGGTTATGGCGATACGATCATTCTGCGCGATTTGAACCTGCGCATTGACCAAGACGATCGCATTGCCCTGCTGGGACGCAACGGCGAGGGTAAATCGACCCTGTCCAAAATGCTCTCCAACCGGTTGGAGATTGCGAGCGGCAATATGGTGACGTCCAACAAGCTGCGCATTGGTTTCTTTGCTCAGCATCAGGTGGATGAGCTCTACGTTGACGAAACCCCGCTCGAGCACCTTCTGCGCGAGCGCGCCCATGAAGGCCAAGCCAAGCTGCGCGCGCGGCTTGCGGGTTTCGGCCTTGGCGCCGATCAAGCGGATACCGAAGTGGGCCGTTTGTCTGGTGGTCAAAAGGCGCGTTTGTCGTTGTTGCTGGCCACCCTGCCCGCGCCGCATCTGCTGATCCTCGATGAGCCGACCAACCACCTTGATATCGAATCCCGCGAAGCGCTCGTTGATGCGCTGACCGCCTATTCTGGCGCTGTCATCCTCGTGAGCCACGATATGCATTTGCTGTCGATGGTCGCGGATCGCTTGTGGCTGGTGAAAGACGGCCACGTCACCACCTATGAGGAAGACCTCGCCGCTTATCGCAAGTTGCTGCTCAGCTCGGACAAACCGGCTAAGCAAGCCAAGGGCGAAAAGAAAGCAGAAAAGCCAAAGGCGAAGCGCCCGTCGCAAGATCAGATCAAAGCCCTGCGCGCGGACGTGCGCAAATGCGAAGAACGTATGACCAAGATCGACGATATGCGCGACAAACTGGCGAAAAAACTTGCCGATCCAGTGCTTTATGAAGATGCTCGCAAAGGTGAGTTGGAAACATGGAACCGCAAATATGCGGAAGTGATGGAAGCGCATGGCCGCGCTGAAACCATGTGGATGACTGCACTGGAGAAACTGGAAGCCGCGAGCGCGAAATGATCGACTTTGCCTTTTTCATAACGTCATTTGTGACCTTGTTCGTAATCATCGATCCGATTGGCCTGACGCCTTTGTTCGTTGCTTTGACACAAGGCATGAGCGTCAAACAACGCCGCGCCATTGCGATCCGCGCAACGCTGGTATCTGCTGGAATTTTGGCGATGTTCACCTTTTTTGGCGAAGCGTTGTTGGGGTTCATCGGCATTTCCATGGCAGCGTTTAAGATCGCTGGTGGCATTTTGCTGCTGCTGACCGCTCTGGATATGTTGTTCGAGCGGCGCAGCAAACGCCGCGAAGGTCAGGCTGAAGAAGAAGAACTTGTGGACGATCCTTCTGTTTTTCCACTCGCCATTCCTTTGATCGCAGGTCCGGGCTCCATTGCCACAGTCATCTTGCTCGCAGGCGCCGAGCCGGGTTTCACAGGGCTTGGTTTGGCGCTGGCGGTGATGGTTCTCACCCTCATTGTCACCTTCATTTTCTTTGAAGCAGCAACGCCCCTGGAGCGGCTTTTGGGCAAAACAGGGATCAACGTTGTGTCCCGTTTGCTCGGCATGTTACTGGCCGCTTTGGCCGTGCAATTCATGCTAAATGGATTGTTGGACTTTGGATTGTTCCCACAAGCGCCTAAGTAACCATGAAGGAGGCCCGCAATGGAGCAACTTTCTGGTGATGATTTCGGCAATTTGATTTATCTCGTGCTGCTTGGCGGTGTGATTGCCTTTTGGTTTTTCACATCTGGTCGGCATTCGATGAATAAAATCCTGCAACAGATGGCGGTTTGGGCGTTGATCTTTATCGGCGTGATCGCGGCCTATGGCATGTGGGGTGATATTCGACAGACTGTCCTGCCTCAGCAAAGCGTCATAAGCGGCGGCGCGCGCGTTGAACTGCCGCGCTCCCCTGATGGGCATTACTATGCAACCGCGATGGTGAACGATACGCCGATCCGTTTTGTTGTCGATACGGGCGCAACAGGTGTTGTGCTGCGCAAATCGGATGCGGAAAAAGCCGGCATTGATATGGATGCGCTTGCCTATCTGGGCGAAGCGATGACCGCAAATGGACCTGTGCGGATCGCAAGCGTGCGCACGGATAGTTTTGGATTTTCAGGTTCAGAAATCCCACGGTTTCGTGTGGACGTGAATGAGGGTCAGATGTCACAATCGCTCATGGGGATGAGCTATTTACAGACGTTTTCACGGATTGAGATTGCGGGCGGCGAATTGGTTCTCGTGCGTTAGCGCATTTGGCGACGTGGCCCTTCGGGGAAAGTTTATTAGGAAAGATGAAGCTTACTCTTTTTTGGCTTTCATCTGCCAATTGCCGCTTTCTTCTGACCAATATTGCGCGGCGCAACCGGCATCGGTCAGGGATTTCCATTGAACACGCGCGCTTTGCACGGCCATTTCGTTGTTTCCGTCAAACAGGATGCATGTGCGATCATAGGCCTGAACCTGTTCCGGTGTGATGTTCGCGCCATCGATACACATCGCGCAGGCAGAGCTGTTGGCGTTGCTATGATCAAGCGATAGCAAGATCGGTTGATCTGCATCATGCGCGCCGTCGGCAAGGCCATGAGCAAGGAAATCGGTCTCTTTGCCACGCCAGAGCTGTTTATCAAGCGCATCGAGACGCGCTTGATCTGTGCCGACCACCAAACACCGCCACCCCGCGCCAAGCGCTTTGCCCAGAAGCAACGGCAAGGTTGCCTCCAGAGGTTGGCGTGTCAGGTGGTAAAAGTAGGCCGCTCCCATTTTACTCTTCAAACATATCTTGCACGAGACGGTTCAGAGCCATGACGCCCCATCCCGTGGCACCCGCTGGCGCAAGCGTGGTTTCGGATTTGACCGAGGCAACACCAGCGATATCGAGGTGGATCCAAGGCGTTTCATCTTTGACAAAGCGTTGCAGGAATTGCGCTGCCGTGATCGACCCCGCAGGGCGACCACCGACGTTTTTCATATCGGCAATGCGCGATTTCAACTGCGCATCATAGGATTTACCCAGCGGCATACGCCATGCGCCTTCGCCCTCTGCATTGGCAGCTTTTAGGAAGGCATTGCAGAGTGTATCGTCATTGGAGAAAACGCCCGCATTGTCATGACCAAGTCCGATAATGATCGCGCCCGTTAGGGTCGCCAGATCAATCATGCCCGCTGGTTCAAAGCGTTCTTGCGCGTACCACATGACATCACACAGAACGAGGCGGCCTTCTGCGTCCGTGTTGATCACTTCGATCGTGTCACCCTTCATTGAGGTTACAACATCGCCCGGGCGGACCGCGTTACCAGATGGCATGTTTTCAACGAGGCCGACCAGACCCACGACATTGGCCTTTGCCCCGCGCAGTGCGAGGGCGCGCATTACGCCTGACACAACGCCAGCGCCGCCCATATCCATCGTCATATCTTCCATGCCAGCCGCTGGTTTGAGCGAAATGCCGCCCGTATCGAACACGACACCTTTGCCTACCAAAGCGAGCGGTTTGTCTTCTGCATTACCGCCCTTCCAGTGCATCACTACGATCTTGGACGGGCTATCCGAGCCCTGCCCGACGCAAAGCATGGAGCCCATGCCAAGCTCTTCGAGGTCTTCTTCTTCGAGCACTTCTACCTCAAGACCAAGCGCAGACATTTCAGCCAAACGTTCCGCAAAGTTGGTTGTGGTGAGCACATTTGCAGGTTCATTGACCAAGTCACGCGTCATATGCGCGCCCTCTGCGACCGCGATCAACGCTCTGGCTTCTGGCTCAATCTCTTCCGGTTTCAAACACATCACAGACAGCGCGCGGGCTTTGTCGTCTTCGTTGCTCTTGTGCAGCGTGAATTCATAAGCGCGCATAACAGCGCCCATTACGATTTGCGCCGCTTTAATATTGTTGCCAGCACAGAGCAACGCCGCGCCCTCGCTAAGCACCTTGCCAAGTGCGGCGCCAGCTTTGCGGGCATCAAGCACGCTAGGACGGCGTTCAAGGCACAAAATATCAACAGCATGCGCCGCCATGCCGACTGGAAAGTTCAGCGTGATGATCTTGCCTGCTTCCGTGCCTTCCAATTTGCCTGCTTCAACCAACCGCGCGACTGCGCCTTTGGTCAAACGGTTCACGCGGCGCGCGGTTGCACTCAATTGTCCATCAGGCGCAATCAAGATCGCTACGCGCCCTTCAAAGCTGGCAATGGCATCAAGATCAACAGGAGCAAACGACGTCGCGATGAGGTTAGGCATAGGGAAGCAATCCTTTTTGGTTTCTCACAAGGGATAGCGGGGAAGCCCGCCTATGGCCAGATAGCAGTTTTCCAACAGAAGCAAATAGTTTAGAACTTCGGAAAACGGAAGTGAATGGGGGCGCAATTGGCAAGATTCGACAGATATGTGCTGTCGCAACTCTTTGTGCTGTTCGGCTTCTTCTCGCTCGTGTTGGTGTCCGTTTATTGGATCAACCGCGCGGTGATCCTGTTTGATCGCCTGATTGCGGACGGACAACCGGCCTCTGTGTTTCTCGAATTCACAGCATTGAGTCTGCCAAACGTGGTGCGTTTGGTCTTGCCGATGTCTGCTTTTGCCGCATCTGTTTATGTGACCAATCGATTGGCCTCTGAAAGCGAATTGGTTGTGATGCAAGCCACGGGCTATTCGCCGTGGCGTTTGGCGCGGCCTGTCTTCACATTCGGCGTTCTGGTCGGCCTGTTCATGATGGCACTCACGCAATATTTGGTGCCCTCTTCGCTCGAACAGCTCCGGTTTCGCGAAAATGAAATCAGCGGTTCGCTTTCGGCGCAATTGCTGCGCGAGGGTGAATTTATGAACCCGACCGCCGGCGTGACCTTTTATATCCGCGAAATCACACCCGAAGGCGTCTTGAAAGATGTCTTTCTCAGTGATCGACGGAACGAGGATCGTGTGACCACTTATAGTTCCGTCGATGGGTTTCTGGTGACGGAAGAAACCGGTCCGAAATTGGTGATGGTCAACGGCATTGCCCAAACCCTGATCAAAGAAGACCGCAAACTGACCAAGACCAAGTTCACCGATTTTGCCTATAGCATTTCGTCCCTGATCGACGCGCCCGGCGCTATCTTCAAACCCTTGGACCAACGCCCGACAAGCGAGCTGTTCTTGGCGACCGATATAGTCGCAAAGGCCACGGGCAAAACTCCGGGGCGCGTGTTGGAAGAGGCCCATGGGCGCTTTAACCAGCCCTTCTTATGCCTTGTCGCCGCGCTGATCGGTTTTTCCACGTTGCTTGTTGGCGGGTTTTCCCGCTTTGGCGTGGGTCGGCAAATCATTGGTGCGATCTTGCTGCTGGTTCTCGTCAAACTCGTTGAAAGTATTGTCACAGATCCGGTGCGCAACAATCCGGAACTCTGGCCGCTGGTCTATGCACAAAGCGTGTTTGGCTTTAGCGTTGTTTTCATCATGTTGCACCTCGCCGCGCGTCCAAGGCGGCGACGAAAAGATGCCTCCGCCCAAGTGGGAGCATCGGCATGATCTTACATATGTATTTCGCGCGACGTTTCTTCCGGGTTTTCCTGACAACCCTTTTGATCTTTCTCGCGTTTCTCACGTTGATTGATCTCGTTGAACAAATGCGCCGCTTTAGCGCTGAGAACGTTAGCTTTTCTGATATCTTTGTTCTGACCCTGCTCAATGCGCCGTTTGGTATTTACCAAATTCTGCCTTTGGTGATGATCCTATCATCGGTCTCGCTCTTCTTGAGCCTTGCGCGATCGTCTGAACTGGTCGTAACACGCGCGGCGGGGCGCTCTGCCCTCACAACATTGCTCTCGCCTATGCTTGTTTCAGCGCTGATCGGGCTCACGGCTGTGACGCTCTTTAATCCCATCGTCGCCTCGACCAGCAAACGTTTCACCGCGCTGGAAAACGAGTACAAAGGCGAAGGCGATAGCACCCTTTCGGTCGGGCGCGATGGGTTGTGGTTGCGACAAGGCGATGAGAACGGACAAACCGTGATCCACGCGCGCCGCGCGAATGAACGGGCAACGACGCTCTTTGATGTGAGCTTCTTGCAATATGGGATCGGCGGACAACCGCACACGCGGATCATCGCCTCAAGCGCGCGGCTCACGCGGGATGGCTGGGTTTTGGATCGCGCCAAAACATGGCCGCTAGATCAAGATACCAATCCAGAAGAATCTGCGCGCGAAGAGGTCCAGAAGATCGTTCCAACAACATTGACCGAAGAACGCATTCAAGAGAGCTTTTCCGAACCTTCTGCGATCTCGATTTGGGAAATGGATAACTATATCAGTGAATTAGAGGAATCCGGCTTTTCCGCGCGCCGTCACAAGGTTTGGCGCCAGATGGAGCTTGCACGCCCTCTCTTTCTAATGGCCATGGTGTTGGTTGGGGCTGGATTCACCATGCGTCACAGCCGTTTTGGCAAAACCGGCGTCGCGGTTTTGGCCGCTGTAATGCTTGGCTTCGGACTGTATTACATCCGAAATTTCGCGCAAATCTTGGGTGAAAATGGACAACTTCCAACGCTTGTCGCCGCTTGGACCCCGCCCATTGCTTCGATTTTGCTTGCACTCGGTTTGTTGCTGCATATGGAGGACGGATGAACAGTCTTGTCCATATGTTGCGTCTTTTCTGCGCGTTAAGCATCTTCGTCCTAGTGGCGCTGCCTGCGCGTGCACAGGATATCGATGCCGCGCTCTTGGTGGCCGATAGCGTTTTGATAACGGAAGATGAGCGGCTTGTAGCGACGGGCAATGTCGAAGCCTTCTATGAAGGCACGCGCGTCTTCACGGACAAAATCATATACGATCAAAAACGTGATGAGCTGATTATCGAAGGTCCGATCCGTATTTCTGAGGAAAACGGCGATATCCTGATCGCGGATAGCGCGGATCTCGACAGCAAATTGGAAGACGGCATTTTGCGCGGAGCGCGATATGTCTTGAACCAAGAGTTGCAAATTCTGTCTGCGCAAACCGACCGTGTCGAAGGACGCTACACTGTCCTGCGCAAAGTGGTCGCAACGTCCTGCCAAGTCTGCGGCAACGGCGTGCCGATTTGGCAAATCCGAGCCGATCGCGCGATCCACGATCGCGAAGAAAAGCAGATTTATTTCCGCCGCGCTCAATTCCGTCTACTTGGTGTACCCGTTCTTTACCTGCCGCGCATGCGCATTCCCGATCCAAGCTTGGAGCGCGCAACAGGATTTCTGACGCCCACGTTTGTGTCTGACACCCGTTTAGGTTTCGGCATCAAAATTCCTTATTTCGTGACCCTTGGGGATCATGCGGATATCACTGTCACGCCCTTTATAACGCCTGTGACCAAAACGCTTGAGCTGCGGTTCCGCAAAATGTTTCGCCGTGGCTACGTCGAAGTCAACGGCGCTGTCTCCCAAGATACGATCCTCCCGGGCGATCTGCGCCACTATGTAACTGGCTATGGTGCGTTTTCTCTCAAGAACAGTTTTGTTCTAAGCTTTGATATCGAAAGCGCATCGGATTCTGGCTATCGCTCTAACTACGGTTACTCTGGTCGGGACCGACTAGGATCAGGCATCGCTCTAACACGTGTGAAGCGCGATGTGTTCTTTCAGGCGGAACTGCTCAACTTCGAAACCCTACGCGACAATGAAAGCAACGACACCCAGCCGACGTTGATCGGCAATGTCACTTATGAGCGGCGTTATCAACTTGATCGCATCGGCGGTGAGCTGCGCGCTGGCCTTGCAGTGCACGGGCATAAACGCGTGTCCCTCACAGATATCGTCGGGCGTGACATGGCGCGCATCAATCTGGACCTGTCTTGGCGCGATGAATGGACGCTCGCGGGTGGTTTGCGTCTTGGCCTCACCTCTTCGCTTGGCATCGACCGATATACAGTGACCGATGACAGCACAGCGCCGCTGCACACAACGCAAGTCACACCGGCAGTTGCCGCGACCTTGCGCTACCCTCTGCAGGCCAAAGGACGCGATGGCGCGAGCTATCTTATTGAACCGATTGCCCAGATTGGATGGTCGGGAGGCTCTGCTTCGACCCTTCCGAACGATGAAAGCACGATTGCCGAATTCGACGAATCCAATCTTTTGGCCTTGTCGCGTTTCCCCGTGGCAGATCGCCGTGAAACAGGCGCTGTTGCCGCGCTGGGTTTGCGCTGGCAGCGATTGCACCCTGACAGTTGGTCAGCGGGCCTCACAATTGGTCAGGTTTTCCGCGATAAAACCGATGCAAACTTCTCTGCAAATTCAGGCCTTGATGGGCTGACGTCAGATACGCTCGTCGCATTTAACTACTCGGCGGCATGGGGCGCAGCAATCCAAGCGCGCGGGCTGTTTGATTCAAGTCTTGAGTCCGTCAAAGGCGAAGCGCGTTTCAGCTACAGTCGTGGAAAATACAGCGTCTCAGGCACCTATGTGCAACTCAAAGCAGATACAGACGAGACCCGAACCAGCTCGGTCGCAGAATGGTCGCTCGATGGTACGTACAAGATCAATCGGCACTGGACCTCCAGCGCTAGTTTCCAATATGATTTGCTCACAGACCGCTTTGCCGAAACAGGCGCGAAAGTGGTCTATGAAAACGAATGTATCTCTGTAGGCATCGGCGCCACGCGCAGCTTTGCACGATCTACTACTTTGGTGCCGTCAACAACTTACGAACTGGCTGTGTCCCTCAGGGGTTTCAGCACAGGTGGCAGCGGGAAAGCGGCACGCCGCACATGCAGGAATTAACGATATGTCTCACATGACTTTTTCATTGAAAACCTTGACCCGAACCTGCGCAGGCGTTTTGTCATGCGTGGCTCTGTTAGCTTTGTCGGCCCCTCAAGAAGCCCATGCGCAAAATCTGTTCGCGACGGCAATCAAAGTAAACGACGGCGCCATCACAAATTTTGAGATCGAAGAGCGCATCCGCTTCTTGCGCCTTCTGCGCGCGCCCGGGGATCACAAAACCCTCGCGCGTGAGCAATTGATCGATGACCGCCTAAAGGTAGGCGCTGCGCGCGCTGTCGGCATCAATCCAGCGCAAGCAGACATTGAGGCGGGCATGGAAGAGTTTGCGCAGCGCGCCAGCCTGACCCGCGAGGAATTTGTCAAAGCGATCGAAGCAGGCGGCGTATCAGAGCAAGCATTCCGCGATTTCGTGTCTGCGGGTTTGTCATGGCGTCAACTTGTTCAAGCCAAGTTTGGTGGACGCGTATCCATCAGCGAAGCAGAAGTAGATCGCGCTGTGGCCTCGACTACTGCGACGGGCGGTGTACGTGTGCTGTTGTCCGAAATCATCATGGCCGCGCCTCCACAACAGGCCGCTGCCGTTCAAGAACGCGCAGAGCGTATTTCTCAAATCACATCGATTGCCGCTTTCTCCAGCGAAGCGCGCCGTTATTCCGCATCGCCCTCGCGTGGTCGTGGCGGACGTTTGGATTGGTTGCCTGTCTCACAACTCCCCGCGCAATTGCAGCCCTTGGTGCTTGGCCTTGCGCCGGGTGAGGTGACAGCGCCCCTGCCCTTGCCCAACGCGGTCGCACTGTTCCAACTGCGTGATATCCAAGAAACAGACGCCCCCGCGCCCAAATATGCCGCCATTGAATATGCTGCCTATTACATCGCTGGTGGTCGCACCGAAGCCGCGTTGAACGAGGCGCGCAAAATCCAGAACAATCTGGATCGCTGTGATGACCTTTATGGTGTCGCAAAGGGTCAAGACCCAAGCGTTCTTGAACGCGGCGCGAAAAAGCCGAGCGAAATTCCATCCGATATTGCCATTGAGCTTGCCAAGATGGATCCGGGCGAAATCTCAACCACGCTGACACGTGCAAATGGTCAGACTTTGGTTTTGTTGATGCTTTGTGGTCGCACGCCTGAGTTGGCAGAAGATGTGGATCGTGCGCAACTTTCCCTTGGTCTACGCAACCAACGTTTGACCTCCTATTCAGACGGTTATCTTGAGCAACTGCGCGCTGACGCCCGCATCGTCGAGAATTAAACATGTCCGCGCCAATCGCCCTCAGTTGCGGTGAACCTGCGGGCATTGGTCCTGAGTTGGCATATAAAGCATGGCAAACGCTGCGCGCCGATGTGCCGTTCTTTTGGATCGGCGATCCGCGGCATTTGCCTGATGGTTGCGGGTTTCAAACAATTGCATCGCCTGCAGATGCCGCTTCTATATGCGCATCGGCGCTGCCCGTCTTGCCTTTGGAATTTGCAGAACCTTCTGAGTTTGGCATTCCAAACCCCGCCAACGCCCAAGGGGTGATCGATGCAATTGCCCTTGGTGTTAAGCTTGTAAAATCAGGTGACGCCAGCGCGCTTTGCACAGCGCCCATCCACAAGAAAGCACTGCAAGACGGCGCCAATTTCAGCTATCCAGGCCATACCGAATTTTTGGCAGCTCTTGATGGAAAATCTGATGTGGTAATGATGCTCGCTTCCGAGCAGCTGCGCGTTGTGCCGGCGACCATTCATATCCCCCTAAAAGATGTGCCAAGCGCCCTGACCGCAGAGAGCCTGACGCGCACCATTCGTATTACGCAGCAAGCGCTCAAGGATCAGTTCGGCCTCAAATCCCCCCATATCGCAATCGCAGGACTAAACCCGCACGCGGGCGAAGGTGGGAAAATGGGCTTTGAAGATGATGCATTGATCGCGCCGGTGATCGAGAGCCTCAAGGCAGAGGGCCTCTC
>NZ_JBDWVM010000063.1:0-4036 GCF_039984035.1 Planktotalea sp.
AATTAGCGATCCAACCGCTTGCACCGCGATCAAGCCCCACGTCAAATCGCTCGGCCAAATCAGGCCCCGCGTCAGGAAGCCATCTGTACCCTCTGGCGCGACAGGCCCCCAGAGGGCCAAACCGCCAAGAACGCAGAGCCCGATCAGCCCCTGAATACTGAACAGCCCCGCCAACATCGCGACCGTGCTTTCCCCTGCGCAGAGGCGCTGGGTGGCAACCGATCCCATCGCATAAAAGAAACCGCCAAAAACCGGCAAGATATGTATGAACGTCAAAGCGTCATCGCCGCCTGGTCCAAGCACAACAATGATCCCCACAAACCCAAGCAGGACCGCACCAATGCGCACGGGGCCGACCTTATCGCCAAAAGCAAATACCGAGATCAACAGCACAAAGATGGGCGCAGTAAAAAGCCCCGCCAAAGCCTGCGCAATCGGCAGAAACGCCAAAGCGGCAAAATAGAACAACATGCCCACCGCGATCAGCCCGTTTCGCAGCACAATCGCCCAAAGGCGAATTGGACGCAGCGAGGCAAAGCCGAAAAAGGCGACCAACCCAAGCAAGGGCAAAGCCATACAGGCGCGCAAGAATTGGAACTGCCATAAGCTTACATCCCGTGCGATCACAGCGATGTAATTGTCGATCAAGCCAATAATCAGCATCGCAAGCACCATGAATGTCGCTGCTTGTCTTGGATTGTGCGTCATTGTTCTTTCAATCTTTCGCTGGGACTGCCAATTTGCCGTAAATTCGCGAGGCAAATTAAGGGGAGGCACACGCGCTATGGGATGGATGAAGGATGAATCAGGTTTAGACAAGCGTGCTGCGAACTTTAGCGCATTGACGCCCCTGTCCCATTTGCAACGCGCGGCTAAGGTCTTTCCCGAAAAACTGGCCGTGGTCTATGGCGATCATCGCTTGAACTACCGCGACTACCATGCGCGCTGCTCGCGCCTTGCGTCTGGTCTGGAAACCCTCGGAGTTGCTTCTGGCGATGTGGTTGCAACGCTCCTGCCAAACATCCCCGCCCAAGCGGAGGCACATTTTGGCGTGCCAGCTTGCGGAGCGGTGCTGAACACGGTGAACACCCGTTTGGATGTTGGCACGGTCTCCTACATCTTTGATCACGGCGAGGCAAAGGTTGTCCTCGTCGATACCCAATTCCTGCCTGTTGTCGAAGCGGTGCTCGACACCATAGAAGGCGCAAAACCAACCCTCGTCGAGGTGCCTGATCCTGCCGCAGGTTTCACCGCCACAGGGCGCCACATGACCTACGATGCGCTGCTGGAACGCGGCGATCCGAACTACCAATGGCAAATGCCGCAGGACGAATGGGAAAGCCTGTCGCTCAACTATACCTCTGGCACCACAGGCAAGCCCAAGGGCGTTGTCTGCCATCACCGCGGCGCGTATCTCATGACGATGGGCACCGTCGTCAGCTGGCAACTTACGCTCGCGCCTGTGTATCTCACCATCGTGCCGCTCTTTCACTGCAACGGTTGGAACCACACATGGATGATGCCAATGCTTGGCGGCACGCTCGTGTGTTGCCGCGACATCACCGCCAAAGCAATCTATGACGCCATCGCGGATGAGGGCGTCACACACTTCGGCGGCGCTCCGATCGTTCTCAACATGTTGGTAAACTCTGACGCCAGCGATCAACGCGCCTTTGACCACACGGTCGAGGTCTTTACCGCCGGCGCGCCCCCTGCCCCAGCAACCCTCGCTAGGATCGAAGACATGGGCTTCCACATCACCCAAGTCTACGGGCTGACCGAAACCTATGGTCACGTCACCGAGTGCCTTTGGGATAGTGCGTCTTGGGATACCCTTGAGCAAAGCGAACGCGCCGCGATCAAGGCCCGCCAAGGCGTTGCAATGCCGATGATGGAAGACATCACCGTCATGACCCCCGACATGCAGCAGGTCGAAAAGAACGGCACGGAGCAGGGCGAGATTATGATCCGTGGCAACTCTGTCATGAAGGGCTATCTGAAAAATCCACAAGCTACGGAAGAGGCATTCGCTGGCGGCTATTTCCATTCCGGCGATTTGGCGATCCAGCACCCTGACAACCACATCCAAATCGCAGACCGCGCCAAGGACATCATCATCTCTGGCGGCGAAAACATTTCCTCGGTCGAGGTCGAAGGCACGCTCATGGGCCACCCTGCCGTGTCCCTTTGCGCAGTGGTCGCCAAGCCCGACGACAAATGGGGCGAAGTGCCTTGCGCCTTCGTCGAACTCCTGCCTGGCGCATCGGTGACTGAAGCCGAAATCATCGCCTTCGCACGCAAAAGCCTCGCTGGTTTCAAAACGCCCAAGGCTGTGATCTTCCAAGAGCTGCCAAAAACCTCGACGGGTAAGATTCAAAAGTTTGAATTACGCAAGAGTCTACAAACGTAAACCAAAGCCCATGATGATTGCCCGCGCTGGTTTGGACGTGTTATGGTGCCTCTAAATGAGGCAGAGCAGAAACGCCCACGATGACAGCGCTAACAAAATATGATCGACTTGAGGCCGCAGGCCTCTGGCGCGCTGCGCCCGATCAACAGCGCGTGGATGTTATTGTCAGCATTGGCGATGCGACCCTCACGATCAAAGACATGCGCGATCAAGCTTTGGCGCATTGGTCCTTAGCCGCGATTGCCCGCTCCAACCTAGGCAAACGCCCCGCGCTGTTCCATCCCGAGGGCGATCCAACCGAAACGCTAGAGATCGCCGCGGATGAGGACGAAATGATCCGCGCCATCGAAAAGCTGCGCAAAGCGGTGGAGCGCACGCGCCCTCGTTCCGGCCGACTGCGCGGGGTCCTGACCTTTGGCGTTTTTGCCGCCGCCGCAGCCGCCGCTGTCCTTTTGCTGCCCGATGCTTTGGTCGATCAAGCGCTCAAAGTCGTGCCAAGCGTCAAGCGCGCAGAGATCGGCAACGACCTCCTGACTGAAATGCAGGGCGCAACTGGCGCGCCCTGTAGCAACCCCGTCGCACGCTCGGCTTTAGTTGAGCTCACCCGACGCCTCACGATGGATGACGCCCCCAGCTACCTCGCGATCATGCGCGCTGGTGTCACGGATGCGATCCACATGCCCGGCGGTGTGATCCTGCTCAGCCGCACGCTTGTCGAAGATCACGAAAGCCCCGATGTCGCCGCCGGCTATGTCATTGCCGAGCAAACCCGCAGAGCCGCGCGCGACCCGCTGCGTCATCTCCTTGAGAACGCGGGCGTCATGGCGACATTGCGATTGCTCACCACCAGCGAACTCCCCAAGGACGCGATTGAAGCCCACGCCAAGCGCCTGCTGACGGAAACGCCCCTGCCCGTTGCCATCGATCCGCTCTTGGATCGCTTCTCGCAGCAATCCGTGCCCAGCACACCCTACGCCTATGCGGTGGATGTGACCGGTGAAACCACGCTGCCCATCATCGAAAGCGATCCGCTTGCGGGCACAACGTCCAGCACCGTTTTGCCCGACTCCTCATGGGTGCGTTTGCAAACCATCTGCGAAGGTTAATCGCGCGGCGAGCTCGGCCCAAAAATCTCGGTATCAAACCCATCAAGGCTCTTGGTATTCTTCTTTTCCCAAAACGCCTGAACACCCTCTTCGCCCAGATCATCATACCACGGCACCAAATCCGTCTCCCCGCGCGAACGCACCATCGACATCTCCGGCACCCCGGTTCCGCAGGACGTGGTCACCAGATCAATATCCAAAACATAGATGTTCCGCGCGCCCGCGAAGTCAGGAAACAGCGCATAATATTCATCCCACTCCCCGTCGCGCGGATGCAAAACACGCGCATTGCCGTAGGTGCGCAGGATCAATGGCTCTCCCTCAAAGGCGCAAAACATCAACGTCATGCGTGGATCTTGCAAAACATGCGCCGCCGTTTCATTGCCACTGCCCGACAGGCTCAGCCAAACAATGCGTTGATCCGATAAGATACGCAGGGACTCCAATCCCTTTGGCGACAGGTTCACCCGCCCCGTGGGCGCCGCCGTTGCGACAAAGAACATGTTCTGACGTTCAATGA
>NZ_JBDWVM010000064.1:0-7143 GCF_039984035.1 Planktotalea sp.
TTCACAATCGCGGGATTCCGTTGTCGTCTTTGATGCGGTGCCAATTTGTCTTGGCCTGTTGCCTTCAAAAGAAGTTGACGACAATATACGAGCTTGAGCAAAGGAAGGTCTATCAAACCATCCTGTTTGATGAGCCTGCGCAATCAAGCGTAAGTTTTGACAGCGGGTCCAAGTTCTTTGACGGCGTGTTTGCAGGTGTTCGCCCTTATCGCGGGCGGCAAAAGTTTCCACGGCATTATACGGGCGGCGATCAAGTGCCGTTCATTGATGGTAAAGGTGAAGACGGTGGTGACGGTCAAAAGTTCCAATGTGCTGTGACACTAGATAGCCAAAAAGGGGTAAGACACTGGATCAGGGATGTGCCTCGGCATCCAAACGCATTTCGGTTGCCGGTTGCATGGGGTCGTTTCTACCCTGAATTAGTTGCCGAGCTTGAAGATGGGCGCGTTCTTGTCGTTGAGTTTAAAGGAAAGCACCTCAAACACGATCCGAAGGAAGTAACGAAAGGACAAGTCAGAAAGCGATGGGAAAACGTAGTATCTTTGTGCAGTTAGAAGTCGCACTAGATGGTCTTAATATGCGGGACCAACTAACAAAGGCGATAGATACGTGAGGATTGACAAAAAGCCATCTCCCTAATCTTGGGTGGTGTTTTTTGTGGTATGAAATTTAGAAGGCAAATTTTTACCTATCTAAATTATTGCCTTACGAAAAAAGTACTAAGGACTGAGCCTCCGCCACTACACAATTTTGTAGAATTTGAATGGGTCGCCTTGGGCGGCCTTTTTCTTTGTGAAGGTGTGTTTTGAACTTTTGGCTCTGCCTATCGCGCGGCTTGGAGCCTCTCGGATGGTGCGAAATCTTGAGGTCTGGTTCTATTCCGCTGGCTATTCGTATGAAAAAAATATCATTTCCCAAATTCTCGGATGTTCAAAATTTTTCCCTAGTGTCGTCCTTCAACCGCCGTTTCACGCATCTGCCTCAACAGATCACGGAAGAATCACGATGGTTTTGAAAGGTGGAAAATGAAAACGTCAAAAAGTTTTGATGTTACTAAGCCCTTTAGAAATTCTGGGGCTGAACAACTGAAAGGTGGGATGGTCGATGGGATTGTTTGGGGGAATATAGGGCGGAACTCAAGGAGGGACGCAGGGCGGTACGCAAGGGGGAACACAGGGTAATTCGCATCCTGCATGTGACCCGTCGCCGTTGTTGTCGACAGCCCTTGCTGTGCTGCAAGATGCGATCACAGGCTTTTGGAATACTGACAAGCTTTTGGTTGGTCAAAAGCTTCCTGTTCCGTCGAACGACCTGTCGTATTTGTCGGAAACACGTCGGCAGCAAATCTTGCTGGGTGAGTTATGCAGCCAGTTCAATGTTGAAACAGATGGATTTCGTCCGTGGTTACAGCGATTTGCGTTCAGAGCGCATTCCGGAAATCCAAGTTCAAATCGATGACATCCTGTCTTTTTTTGGAGCGGTGACTCCTATGAACGGGTTTCGCAAGAAACATACGATGCAAGTTTTGTTCGCGGTTCAGGGTTTGGCGATCCAGCTGTACATGCGCATGAAGCATTACTGCTGGATGCCACGTCCAGCAGATTTTGCGCATGAGGTGCAGCCAATCATTCAGACACCGGATCATTCCAGTTTTCCTGCAGGTCACGCGGTGGAGGCATTTGCGATTGCGACGGTGTTGCACTTCCTCTCGGACGAGAGTGCCAGCAAGGATATGAAGTTCACCGAAACCTTGCCGATGGTGTTC
Source organism: Planktotalea sp. (assembly GCF_039984035.1). Lineage (GTDB taxonomy): Bacteria > Pseudomonadota > Alphaproteobacteria > Rhodobacterales > Rhodobacteraceae > Planktotalea. The sequence goes on from NZ_JBDWVM010000064.1 coordinate 1,766, forward strand.
CGCGTGGCCCATCGTATTGCGGTTAACCGAACAATTGCAGGTGTTCATTCTCCTATCGACAATGCAGCAGGCGCAGCAATGGGCTATGCGCTTGGGCGGGCAATCATTGCATTGGCGACCGCTTCAAAAGACGACGAATCAAAGCATGCAGTTCTCGCGTTTGGCATTGCTAGTTTTCAAGAGGGGCAAGATTTTGATCGTGCTTGGGTCACAAAAACTCTGAACGGGTCGACCCAAGGCAACGCTGTCACGGCCGAGACGATTCCTTTGTTTACAGAGCATTTTTCAAATGCGCGTGTTGAGTGGGGGACCAAATGAGTTACGAATGGTTCCCTTGGAAGCTTGTCCCAAGCTCAGAAAACGCGTTTGTTTTGCCAACGCCGCCTGCGGAAGCAGATGGCATTTTTTCGGTCGGCGCCATTGGTCGATCAAACGCGATTGCTCGTTTTTCGAATACGGGGCCGGATTGCTACGCGCCCGGTGTTGATATCTTGTCAGCTGATCACGCCAATCGCTCTGGGCTGAAACTCCTGTCGGGCACGTCAATGGCGACGCCGCATATCGCGGGGGCTGCGGTCATTCATGCGCAGCGTTTGGCTCAAAACGGACAATTTTCTGCGCGGCAGTTGCGTGAAGAGGTTCTCGCAAATGTCGTACCCGTTTCGGGTTTGAGCCGAGCCGATGCAGGGCGCGAGGCACTGAGAGTCTGACATTCGTCCATATTGGCGCTGAGGTGGCGGCACTGTCCCCGCCTCGGTTTTCGCTTGCTTTGACCCAATTCAAAGCGGAAACATAACAGAAAAATCTATGGCTTTGCTGTGTATCCGATAAGAGAAATGAATACTCATGACATTTGATCAAATCAAAACCTTTCTGTGGGTCGCGCGTCTTGGGGGCTTTCGCAAGGCGGCGGAACGTTTGCATCTTTCACAGCCTGCTGTATCCACACGGATTGCCAATCTCGAAGACGAGCTGCGTGTGCCTTTGTTTGAACGCTCTCAGGGGGATGTGGTTCTCACGAAACATGGGACTTTGCTGCTGTCTTACGCCGAGCAAATGTTATTCGTTGAAGAAGAGATCAAACAACGTGTCGCTGACGCTTCCGAGACTGAAGGCTTGTTTCGTGTCGGCGCGTCGGAAACGATTGCGCAGGCTTGGCTCCCTGAATTTTTGAAAGCGTTCAGCACCCAGTACCCGCGGGTGAATGTGGATTTGACAGTCGACATTTCGCTCAACCTGCGGGCCGCACTTTTGGAGCGTCGCTTGGACTTGGCTTTTCTCATGGGGCCGGTGTCTGAGTTTTCAGTTGAGAATGTCGAGCTGCCTGCATTCGATCTCCACTGGTATCGCTCAACTCAGAATGAACAAACTGATCTCAGCGAAATTCCGGTGATTTCTTATTCTAGCCAAACCCGCCCGTACCGCGAGTTAATGTCCGAACTTTCACGACGCATAGGGCCGCGTTTGCGGGTCTACGCATCGGCGTCTTTGTCCGCGAGTTTAAAGATGATTGCTGCGGGAATCGCGGTGGGTCCTTATCCGCGCGCGCTGGCGAATGACTTTCTGCAATCAGGTCAGATTGTTGAATTCGATCCCGGCTTTCATCCGCAGCCCTTGGCGTTTACTGCCTCCTATCTGTCCGAACCGCGCAGTTTTCTTGTTGAAAATAGTGCAAAAATTGCGCGCAAAGTCGCGCTTGAGTGGGATAACTCGCATCCAAAGTAATTTAAAAAATCTATCACCTCTGATATAAAATGATAATTTGCATGAATTCGCATTGTCGTGAAAGCTATGTCCAACACAGCATTGGGCGTTCTTATGATGACAGACACGACTCTTCACTCGGCACTTATCGGCGCATCTGCACAGCAGGTTCGCTCAGCAATTCGAAGCGGATCTTATAGCGGACACACTGCAGGTCTGGCCGCCGGAAAGCTCCAATGCAATCTCGCTATTCTCCCTGAGCGGTATGCATTGGACTTTCTGCGATTTTGCCAACGTAACCCTAAACCATGCCCTGTTGTCGGGGTTAGCGACAGCGGTGATCCGTATTTGCCAACGCTTGGGCAAGACATCGATATCCGCACGGATGTTTCTAAATATCGCATATTCAGAGACGGTGCATTGGCGGACGAAGTTGAAGCCATTGACGCGCTTTGGGCCGACGATTTGGTCACAGTTGCTTTGGGCTGCTCTTTCACGTTTGAAAACGCGCTTTTGCGCAATGACATCCCCGTGCGCCATATCGAAACGGGCCGCAATGTTCCGATGTATAGCTCCAACATAGATCTCATGCCTTCGGGACCATTCGGCGGAAAGATGGTGGTCACGATGCGCCCGATCCCGCGTCATCAGATCGATCAAGCACGCGAAATTAGCGCGCGGTTCCCACAAGCGCATGGCGCGCCCATCGCGATTGGTGATCCTGCTGATGTTGGAATTTCCGATCTGTCCCAGCCGGACTGGGGCGAGGCGGTTGAGATCAAAGACGGCGAAGTTCCCGTCTATTGGGCGTGCGGCGTTACCCCGCAAAACGTTCTGCTCGATGCAAAGCTGCCGCTCTGCATCACTCATTCCCCTGGCCACATGTTGATCGCTGACGTGGCTGAAGATGCCGAAACGACAATTCTACAAACCCAAAACTAAAAAACTACTCAACAAGGAGAGACACTATGAAAACAGTCACATCAGCTATCGCCGCTTTGGCGCTGAGCGCGAGCGCCGCCTTCGCGGATGAGCCCGTCGTTTTGAACGCGGTTGGAACATGGTCCAGCCTCACAAACTTCCAGAAGCACGAAGAGCCGTTCTTTAACACGCGTTTGCGCGAAGCGTCTGACGGCAATATCGTTGGCAAAATTCAGTCCCAGTCTGGTCTTGGCTTGAAGGGCTTTGAAATCATGCGCCTCGTTAAGAATGGCGTGTTTGATTTTGCATTCGGCCTGCCGGGTTATGTCGCTGCTGAAAACGCAATTTTTGAAGGCGCTGACCTGTCTTCGCTGACGCAAGACATCGACACACAGCGCCAAGTGTCTGACGCCTATTATCCGACGTTGGAAAAGGCGTTTGCAGATATCTATAACGCGAAACTTTTGATGCTCTACCCATTCCCGAGCCAAACGCTCTGGTGCAACGGTGAAGTGAATGGCATCGAAGATTTGAATGGCAAGAAAATCCGCGTCTATTCCACGACATTGGGTGATTTCGTAGAAGGCGTGGGCGGCACGTCGGTGACTGTGTCTTTCTCAGAGGTGATCCCAGCGCTTGAAAAAGGCGTTGTTGATTGCGCGATCACGGGCACGATGTCGGCCTACACTGCGAAATGGAACCAAGTTGCAACGCACGCCTATACATTGCGCGTGGGCTGGGGTCTCGCGTTTGGCGCGATGAACATGGACAAATGGAACAGCCTATCTGAAGGTCAGCAAGCGTTGATGCAGAGCGAAATCGCGACACTGACTGACGCGATGTGGGCAGAAACAGCGACGGAAGATGATGTCGCGATTTCCTGCATCACGGGCGGTGAATGTTCTGTGGGAGAACCGGGTTCTATGACACTTGTGGAACCATCCGAAGCAGATCTGAAAGCACGTGACACCATCGCGACGGACGTTGTTCTGGCCCGTTGGGCAGAGCGTTGCGGCGAAGAGTGCGCAGCAAATTGGAATGAAACTGTTGGTCCAATTTTGGGTCTGACAGCGATGGCCAAATAAGAGCCCATCTCATCGGGCGGCGCACGAAGTCGCGCCGCTCGTTTTCTTCCACTCCTCCCCACTACCTTTCCATCCAACAGGATCTTCTCGATGTTAGAGCGCTTGCTAAACAACACCCGCACCTTGAGCCTTTGGTTAACGTGGCTCGGTGGCACGTTGATCGTTTTGTCTGCCTTTTTGGTAACGCTTGAAGTGTTCTTACGAAGAGTCTTCAACGTCTCGATTGGCGGTGCAGATGAAATTTCGGGCTATGCTTTTGGCGTCGCCACGGCGCTGGCCCTCTCGTACGCATTGTTTGAACGCGCGCACATTCGCGTTGATGCCTTTCTCGGCGCAATTCCAAAGAAGCTACATGGCCTCGTGAACCTGTTTGGGATGATCATGTTGATCAGCTTTGCCGCAGTCATTGTTTATAATGTCTGGTCGCTCGTTGGAGATACGCTCGCGAATGGATCGCGCTCTATCACGCCGATGCGCGTGCCTTTGGCAATCCCACAAATCCCCTGGCTGATTGGTTGGATTTTCTTTGTCTTTTCGGGTGTTTTACTCAGCCTCGTTGCGCTCAAGCGCATCATGGCGGGCGATCCTGACGGCACACAGGATCTCATCGGTGTCAAATCCCTAGACGAACAAATCGAAGACGAGACGGTATAAACAAATGCTCATTAAGACACTTCTTATCCTGCTCGCTCTTATCGGCTTAGCCGTTCCGATCGCTGCATCACTCGGCTGGCTCGGCCTTATTTTACAATTCACTGACAGCCCCATGCCACTGCACCGCGCGATTTCGGACATGGCATGGCAAACCTCTACAGATTTCTTGTTGGTCGCGATCCCGATGTTCGTGATGATGGGCGAAGTCCTGCTGCGTGCAGGCATCACCGAGCGCATGTATGACGGTATCGTCAAATGGGTCGGTTGGTTGCCCGGTGGTCTGATGCATTCGAACATCGGCTCTTCCGCGCTCTTTGCTGCGACCTCTGGTTCGTCAGTTGCGACTGCTGCAACGATCGGCACAGTTGCGGTGCCCCAGATCAAGAAACGCGGTTATAACGAGAGCCTGTTTCTCGGCACTGTCGCTGCGGGTGGTACATTGGGCATTCTCATTCCACCGTCGATCAACCTGATCCTCTATGGTCTGCTCACCAATACATCTGTGCCAGAGCTATATCTTGCGGGCTTTCTACCAGGCTTCTTACTGGCGCTTTTGTTCATGGCGACGATTGTGGTGGCCTGCATGATCAAGCCTGAATGGGGCGGCGAAAAGCTGCGTCATACATGGGGCGAACGGCTGCGAGCCTTGCCGTCTTTGATCCCACCGATTGGTATCTTTGTGGTGGTTGTCGGTTCGATCTACGCGGGCCTTGCAACGCCAACAGAAGCTGCAGCACTTGGCGTTGTTGCCTCTATGGGATTGGCCGCGCTGAATGGCAAAATGTCCATCGATATGATGCGCCAAGCGATTGAAGGCACGATGCGCACGACGGCTATGATCATGCTGATCATCATCGCGGCTGTTTTCCTGAACTTTGTGCTCTCCATCATCGGACTTACACAAGCGCTGACAGACTTTGTCACGGGGCTTGGTTGGACACCGATGCAAACGATGCTGATGATCGTCGCGGTTTTGGTCCTGATTGGCTGCTTCATGGAAACCTTGTCGATGCT
>NZ_JBDWVM010000065.1:0-6800 GCF_039984035.1 Planktotalea sp.
GCAAGGCCATGTTCGTCTGTTGCTGTCACCGTGAAAGAGTATTGCCCACTTAATGCATTGTCATGTCCGGAAAGCGGCTGAAGAACTCCGTCGATCACCGTAAAGCGTGCATCTAAACCAGATACAGAGATCGTCAGATCATCGGTGCGATCATCGCTAAAGAGGCTCGCCAGATCAAAGGCGATGTCTTCGCTTCGAAGGCTCCCTGTTGTGCCCAATAGCGGCGTCGTAGTGCCTGTGAAGACCGGAGCTTCATTCGCATCGAGGACAGAGACGATATCCCATGCCGCAACGCCAGCCGCGCCTATAACGGTAAAGCTTTGGCCATCATCGCTGGTGAACACTTTGTTGCCGCCGCTGTCCCGCGCGGTCCAAAGGCCTGTCGCTGCGGCGAAGGTGATGGTGTCGGTGCCTTGCGCCCAGTCGTGAATTGCAGCGTTCTTTACTGAACCTTGAAAGGTTAAGGTGTCTTCATCATTGTCGCTGCCAAGGCGAATTGTGAGATTTTCGGCATTGTCACCAAAGGTGATTTGATCGCGCCCCGTGCCTGCTTGAACCTCCACAGTCCCATTTGTCCGGCCTGCATGACTGCCGAAGGTGATTTCATCGTTGCCAACGCCAGCATCAACAAAAACCTCTCCGTGGGTCTCTGCAGCCTTGGTCCCAAAACGGATCACATCTGCGCCGCCTAGCAACCCGCTTGAGTCACCAAATACGTGAACAATGCCATTGTCAGCCGCTGCGGACGCACCAAAGCTGATCTCATCATCTCCAAGTCTGCCTAAAACCTCCAATTCTCCATAAGTGCCTGCTGCAAAATCTCCAAATGTCAGCATGTCATCGCCAGATCCACCGTCAATTACAACCTCGGCGAAGTTAGCGGTATTCCCACCGAAGTCTGCGATATCATCGCCTGACATAAGTGAAATGAATGATTTGGAGTGAGCGCTCCCACGCCAATCTCCAAATGTCACGATATCCGCACTGTTTGAGCCTTGGAAGTTACCGCTGAGATGAAGATTAATCTGATGATCAACTGCGATGGACAGCTGAACAAGCTGGCTTGTGTTTTGTCCGCTCGTGTCCGTTGCGGTTACCGTGACATAGTGGACTCTTGCATCGGTAGTTGTGAATGGTCTGGACACTTGCGTCAGCACACCATCCGTCACTGACAGATGTGCTGGCAGGCCTGTGACCGAAATGCTCAGATCATCGCCCATATCGTCTGAAAATAGCGTCGCCAGATCAAACGGGGCTTGAGGACCTGCGCGATTGCCTTCTGCGCCGATGGTGACAATATCCCCGCCGACATAAAGCGGCGCGGGTCCATCATCAGCGCCGTCGATAGTGACTGTGATCTCGGTTTCGACCCCATCGGCGGTGATGGCGGTAAAGCTATCGGTCAGGCTTTCGCCAGCGTTAAGGGTCTGAACAGCGGTTTGGTTGTTGACTGCGTTATAGCTCCAGCTGCCATCGGTATTGAGCGTAAAATGGCCAAGTCCAGCGCTGCCGAGGACGCCCGATTGCGCCGTGAAACTGCCGCTGCCGCGATAGCCCGCGACTATTTCGATTTGGCCGGTTGCCTCAAGTTGGGGCGCTGCATCTTCGCTGACCTGCGCGTCGGTGCCTCCCGTGATGATGACCTGCTTGCGGGCATCCAAGAACCGTTTGTTTCCATCATCGTCCGTGATTTCGCGGTAAAGGAGCGTGCCGTTGTCCGCAAAGACTGATTGGATGCTTTGCCAATTTTTGACGTCAGCAAGGTCGAGTTGCGTTCGGCTCTCAATAATCCCGACCGAAAAATTAACCGTTTCGCGCATCCCATTGTCGTATTCAGTGACTTTAGACGATGGAAGCCCTGCGGCATCATAGGTCCAATCTTGTCGGGCCCAGTTATATTGATCGTTTTGGTCTAAGACGCTTTTTGACGTCTGCGTGCCTGCATCAAAATTGCGTGTAATAACGCGCCCGTCGTCCATTGTTCTGGTTTCTGTCGCCAAGCGACCGGCGGTGTCATATGTCTTTGATTGCGTCGCCCAATTGTGAGCATCATCAACATCGGTCAGCTGGAGCGTTGCCTGCACGCCATCTGTAAACTGCTTATCGCTTTCAACACCATCGTCGAAAACAACTCGCTTATTCTGGAGCTGCCCCGTGCCATCATATTGGGACGTGACGGTTTCCCATGCAAAGCGGTCCATGTTATCGTGTTGCACAACGCTTTTTGATATTGGCCCGACTGCCGCAAGCACGGTTTCGACGACCCCTGAATCAAAAGTGGTCGTTACCGAAATCAATTTGCCCGTGGCATCATCATAATCGAAAAAGCGCGTGTCCCAATCATAAGCACTTGCAGTGTCAGTCAGCGTACTGGCGGTGCGCACGCCGTCATCATATGACGTCATAGACGTGCGGCCATCATCATAATTGATCTGATAGGATGTAATTTGCCCTGAGCTATCAAATAGCTTTGTCTTTGTCGTGAAACCGAAGTTATCGTCTACATCGGCAATCACTTGGCTGGATTGCACGTTGTTATTGAATGTTTTCATGATGCTTTGCCCATCATCAAGCGTCACAGTTTTGGTCGTGATGTACCCCGTGCTGGGATCTTTGCTCGTTGTCTTTAGAGACCAAACCACTTGGTTGTTCGGATCGCTCCAGTCGGTTTGTGTGGTAACACCATCTGTCAATGTCTCGGCGCGCACCTGACCGTCATCAAAGGTGGTCTGTCGAGAGATCAAGAACCCGAAGGCATCGAATACCGAAACGCGTTGCGCCCAAGCAAAGGTGTTATCTATGTCTTCTTCTAAAATATTTTGCATCGTAATGAATATTGCGCAAAACGTTATTTCCACGCTTGGGCTGTTTCTTTTGCCTAACGCTTCGCGCTCTTTCTCTCAGGTTACGTCCATCGGATCGGAAACTGAAAAGAGCTTAAGTCTGTTGGATTAGCCAAACAATGTGTGGATTCACACCATCCGCGCCATTTAGGTATGGTATAGATAACCCGATTAACTTTGCATGAGGCTTATTTTGAGACCCCATACTGTTCTCGTTGTCGAAGACAGACCTTCGATCGCAGCGCACCTTGAGAAGGCAATCCTTGCGACTGAAGGCTTGTCTCACGTAGGCACTGTGGGAACGGTCGATCAGGGCGTGGACCTGCTTTATACGCGCAAGCCACGATTGGTCTTGGTCGATCTAGGTCTGCCAGATGGATCGGGTTTAGAAATCGTTCGGGCGTGTACCGCCGCTGATTGGAACGTTGACAGTCTCGTTGTGTCTATATTCGGGGACGAAGATCGGGTCGTGGACGCAATTCAAGCTGGTGCGGCAGGTTACGTTCTAAAGGGTGGCGATTTGGGCACAATTGGCGCTGATATTCAAAGCGTCCTTGATGGAGGTAGCCCAATCAGCCCCGCAATTGCGCGTCACCTATTGGGCGTGTTCAAGCGACGTGTGGTGCCCAGCGGCGAAGCGTTGCGGTCAGACCTTTCTGATCGCGAAGTCGAAATTTTGCGTGCTGTTTCGCGAGGTTTCAAGCGGCACGAGATTGCTCAACAGCTTGGGATCACATCAGGTACGGTAGGCAATCACATCACACGGATTTATCGAAAACTGGAAGTGTCGTCCAACATTGAAGCTGTTGTGCATGCAGCAAAGATTGGCGTGATTTGAAGCGACTTTCTGCAAAAATCATGATTGTCATTGCTCTATGGAGCGCCGTTTTGTTGACGATGCTTTTTGGCTTGAACGTCGGCCGCATAGCGCCAATTTCCGGAGCGCAACTTTTAAATGCTGGTTCGGTTTGCGAAGATGTAGACTGCGCTGAGCAATCCCCGATCACGCTACCTTGGTTCTCAAAAGTAGCTTTCAGCGCAGAGCCAACATCGGTCACGCTTTCCTTTGATTTTGCGTTGCGCTTGCCGCCCGACCAACCCCAAGCGCTATACTTTCCAAAATTTGCGGACAATCTGTCTGTGCGGCTGAATGGCGTTGATATCCGCAAAATGGACCCGTCACAGCGGCTTTGGAACACACCGCTTTTGGTGCCCGTGAACGAGACGCTTTTTAAAGCCTCGGCAAATGTGCTCGAAATCGAACTGAGCGGCCGATTGTCAGAGGGGCTGGATTTGCAACCATTCTATGTTGGTCCAGAAGCCATACTCTATCGCTCATGGGCTGTTCGTACGTATCTCGGGCCAGAAATGGCGCGATTGGCCATGGTTTTGATGATTGTTTTCGGCGTTGCTTTGCTGGCATTGTGGACAACCCAGCGCAATGAAAAGGCCTTTCTTTGGCTTGGCTTGTCATGCTTTTGTGCCTGCATATTCTTGGCGCATTACGGTCTGCGCACAACGTTTCTGCCTTATAAGGTTTGGACCGGAACTTGGATGTTGTCGGTCGGGCTTTACGTGTTTCTGATTATGCAGTTTGAGTTTGCCTTGCTGCGCCTGAATTACCCACGATTGACACGCGCTTTTGCATTTACGTTAGGGGCAGCCGCGGTAACGAAAATTCTCGCACCGGCAGATTATACGTTTCACCTTAGCCTTGCATTTAACCTTGCAACAATTGTCTTTGCGTTCTCTGTCCTTTGCATCATTTACATCCACCGCGTTTTGATTGGGCGCATGGATTTCACCATCTTTTTTATCTGCCTGTCTCTATCAATGACGCTGGGGTTGAACGATTTGATCGCTCACATGATGCCAAATCCTATACGAACAATGCACCTGTTTCATGTGATGCCAATTATTATGGTTCTGTCTTGTCTTTGGCTGATCATTGGCCGCGCTATTCAGGCGATCCGCAGTCAGGCAGACATGGTCGCTGATCAAACCCGGATCATCGAAGAAAAAAGCGCTGAGCTACATGATAGTTTTGCGCGCCTTGCAGAAGTTGACCGGATGCAAGCAATTGCGAAAGAACGAGCTCGTATTACGTCGGATTTGCATGACGGTATCGGCAGCCATCTTGTGAGCACGCTCAGTTATATCCGCGATCAGGACATTGAAGACCAAACCTTGGTTTCCGCGCTCGAAGACGCATTGAGGGAGCTGTCGCTTTTGGTGGATTCGGTCAGCAATGACGGTGATGTCGTCTCACTTTTGGGCATGTTGCGGTTGCGCCTCGAAGGGTTGCTGGCGCAAAATGGACTACAGTTCGATTGGCGGATCGAAAGTGATCCAAAGGTGGATCACTTGGACGGCGCGGCGAGCTTGCATATCGCGCGGATCGTTCAAGAAGCAATAAGCAATGCGATCAAGCATTCAGGTGCCAGCACCATTACCGTGCATGCAACGACCACGTCTATCTCTGTCACAGACAATGGTAGAGGGTTCGATGTGGAAGCCCGCAAAGCAGTTGGATATGGCTTAGAAAGCATACGGCAAAGGGCTCAGCAAATTGGCATTTCACTGAAAATTGTTTCGACTTCGGAGGGGACGTCGGTTCGTCTGTGTCTCCAGCCATAACCCCGCCAAAGAGTTTTCGCACCAGCGGCAACTGTCTGGTTCGGTTCATCTGAGCACGTCACGTCCTTGGGGGAAACCTGAGTAAAGTTGCAATTTTTTTAAGCAAATCCGGATATGTAACAGATTTTTGACAGAGCGTTTTCGTTAATGCGACGGGCCGCTCTTTTTTTCGACGGAAAAGGATGCCACGGCCGTTTAACAGTTGAGCGCGCAACCTTTGGGTGTGCCGGTCCTTTGACGATTTTAGCAACAGTGAACAAGCCAATGATCCAAACGGCCCTCGAAAACGGGAAATATGAAGTAATCGGACTTTTGAAGTCCCGGCGCGCAAAGCAAGCGGCGCGCTTGGCTAAAACCTTGGTCACGAAATCGCCCAAGGATCCATCGCTGAGATTTTTGTCGGGTTTGGTTTGTTTGTCCCAAGACAACAAAACGATGGCAGCAAAGCACTTCTCGAATGCGATCAAACTAGGGTCCAAGGACGTTGCAGCTTTTACCAATCTTGCCACGTTGCAAATGTCGATGAAGGCGTCGAAGGCGGCTGACAAAACACTGGCGCTCGCGGTGAAGACGTTTGGCGACGATAATTTCCAAGTGCTTCACCTTATGGCCATGCTGCGTATGGAAGAGGGACAAACCGCCGAAGCGTTAGAGCTTGCTGAGAAATGCATTGCGCTGGAGGGAACGCGCGTTGAGGCGTGGGTGTTTAAGGGGCGGATTTTGCGCAGTCAGGGGCATCTGTTCGACGCGATCGAGAGCTTTCAAACAGCGATGAGCCTTGCTCCGGACAGCATCGACAGCCTTGTTAATTTGAGTTGGTTGTTCGCCTTTACCAATCAGAACGAAGAGGCGTTGCGGATCACCGAAGATGCGGTGAAGTGTCTGCCGAATAGTATGAATTTACGTGCTCAGCTTGCTCAGCGTTACACCGAAGCAGGGCGTTTTGACGATGCGATTGAGATGTTTCACTCGCTTTGCGGTACCCCCGAATATCGGCCAATGGCGCTGAGAGTGTTGGCGCAGATTTCGCCAGAAGGGGCGCTACCCGATCTGATCGCGCGCGCTGCGAAGGCTGTTCGAACCACCAAAGACGCCGAAGCCCTTGGCCAGCTTCATCTGGCTATGCATATGGCGCATCAACGTTCCGCCGCCTCGGACGCGAAGAAGCTCAGCCTTGGGACGGCGAATGGGTTTCTTGCGCGTGCGCGGCCCTATTCCAGTCAAGATGACGAAGCCTATCACGCTGCGATAAAAGCCACATATGACGCGGAGATGGAAGTGAGTGCAGGGCAAAGCGACAGAGGTGCGCCTGTTCCGATC
>NZ_JBDWVM010000066.1:0-3439 GCF_039984035.1 Planktotalea sp.
GGCGCAAGATGGCGATGATGCAGCAAGGCCAAGGGCTGCGCCAAAGCATCAACGTCTATGCCATGGAAACTGGCGACACCGAACAGAACGTCTACTTTTTCAGCAAGGATATGCTTGGCAAGCGCTGACCATAGATGGAACATCGCCGTGCCGCCACGATAGTCGCGATGCAGGCAAGAACGTCCGAGTTCCAACAGCTTACGATTAGTTTCGAGCAAAGGGCTTAGATCATATTCGTGTTCGGAATAAAAACTGCCTGCTTGCTTTGCCCCTGCGACATCCAACAAACGATAGGCGCCGACGACTTGATCTTCGATATCAGTGCCGCGCGTGCGATCCAAAAGCATTAAATGGCGGGAGAACGGGTCATAATGGTCTTTTTCCAGACCCTTTTCATGATCAACTAACGCGCCATCCCCTCCGAGCTCGCGTACAAAAACATCATACCTTAAGGCCTGAACAGCCTCTAGGTGGGCATCAGTAGCCGCGAAAAGAACGTCGAAATCAGGATGAGCCATGGATCATTCACAACGAAAGGATGCCGTGATGAATACGCAATGGCCAAAGGCGGTACAAGCAAGTTAACCACATCTTTGACGAAAGGAAAGACAACTACAGGTTGCTTAATTTGTTCTTAACCATTATTCTTCATCAAAGACAGGCACTAACGCTACTTGGGAACCGTTAATGACAACTTTGCCAACCTCTCTGAAGTTTACAGTGATGCGAGGCATAATAACGGACTGCACCTGCCCCAAACCCCAGTCAGGCTCATTTGGATGGCGCACAAACATTCCGGGCTCCAAAAACGCGTTTAGGTCAGTCATGTTAACTCCCACCAAAGGATGTATTTATGGGTGAGCACAGTTTGCAGTTTGCAGCACTGGTCGGATCAAGAATTTGTCATGACCTTATTAGCCCTATTGGTGCCATCAACAACGGAATGGAACTTATTTCAATGACTGGCGGGGCGACGAGCCCAGAAATGTCGCTGATTTCCGAAAGTGTTGATGCCGCCAATGCACGAATTCGCTTTTTTCGTATCGCTTATGGCGGCCAAAGCGACACTCAGCGCCTCGGGCATTCAGAAATCATGTCGATCCTTAGGGATCTCTCCCGTGGCTCTCGCCTTCACATCCAATGGACCCCTACGGAAGAGCTAAGCAGAAGCGAAGTGCAAATTGCCTTCCTTGCGATCCAATGTGCAGAGCAAGCCATGCCCTTCGGCGGCTCGCTCACAATTGCACGGCGCGGCGAAACTTGGCAGCTCGACATGGATTCAGAACGCATGTTGATCGACGAGGAGCTTTGGGCGTCGCTCAAAGAGCCTGTTGATGAAACGACAGACGATATCGCGCCAGTCTTGCCCGCGCATGTGCAATTTTTGCTCTTGCCGATGCACGCATCAGACAAAGGGCGCCAGATCCTGTTTGAGCGAACAGAAACTGGTGCAACTTTGATCGTTTAGTTCTTAGCCACGAACCGTGCCGTCGCCATCGACCAGATATTTGAAGCTGGTCAATTGCGCAGCGCCAACAGGGCCACGTGCATGCATCTTGCCCGTGGCAATCCCGATCTCGGCGCCCATGCCAAATTCACCACCATCGGCAAATTGCGTGGAGGCGTTGCGCATCAAGATCGCACTATCAAGCTGGGCAAAGAACGTTTCTGCCGCGCTGTCATCTTCGGTCATAATGCAATCGGTGTGGTTCGATCCATAGGTGCGAATGTGCTCAATCGCGCCGTCGATATCATCAACAATCTTCGCCGCGATGATCATGTCCAAGAATTCCTGACCGAAATCAGAGGCTTGCGCCGCAACGCTGCCTTCTAGTCCAGCATCGGCGCGCACTTCAACACCCGCTTCCATCAGCGCAGCAATCGTGGCTTGGCCGATGCTGTCAGCCGCATCCTTATGGATCAGCAAGCATTCAGCGGAGCCACAAATCCCTGTGCGGCGGGTCTTCGCATTCATCACAACGTTGAGCGTCTTTTCAAGGTCCGCAGCCGCATCGATATAGATGTGCACGATGCCTTCGAGATGGGCAAAGACCGGCACGCGCGCTTCGCGTTGCACGAGGCCAACGAGCCCCTTACCACCGCGCGGTACGATCACGTCGATTGTATCCGTCATGGTCAACATCTCTTGCACAGCCGCGCGATCGCGCGTTGGCACAAGTTGAATGCTATCCGCAGGCAGACCCGCCTTGGTCACACCGTCCACAAGCGCGGCATGGATCGCGCCGGAGCTATGGAAGCTCTCAGAGCCACCGCGCAGGATCACCGCATTGCCAGACTTTAGGCAAAGCGCGCCCGCGTCTGCGGTCACATTGGGACGACTTTCATAAATAACGCCAATCACGCCCAATGGCGTGCGCACACGGCGGATATGCAGACCAGATGGCATGTCCCATTCCGTCAGCACCTCGCCCACGGGATCGGCCTGCTCTGCAACAGCGCGCAGGCCATCAACGATGCCTTGAATACGCGCCTCATCAAGCATCAAGCGATCCATCATCGCATCGGACAGGCCTTTGTTGCGCCCAAACTCAAGATCAAGCTTGTTCGCTTCAATGATCGCATCGCGCGTTTTCCACACAGCTTCAGCTGCGCCAATCAAAGCGGCGTGCTTACGTTCTGCGCTTGCGCTCGCAAGTTCAGCAGATGCCGCTTTTGCGCGCGCACCGATGTCAGCCATAAGGGCCGGAATAGTCTCAAAATCTTTCATTGCGGCCTCCATCTATTGTATCGCCATGTCGTCTCTGTGAATAAGCGCCGCACGGCCCGCATAGCCGAGGATCGCTTCAATTTCGTTGCTGCGGTGACCTTTGATCGCCTTGGCCTCTGTGCTGGTATAGCGCGCGAGGCCATAACCCAACACATGCCCGTCTTGATCCTCAATCGCAATACAGTCACCACGTTTGAAGCGTCCTGTGACCTGACTCACCCCTGCCGGCAAAAGCGAATTACCTGAGTTGAGCGCCTTTACAGCGCCCGCATCCAAACGCACGCTCCCCATGGATTTCATTGCGAAAATCCACGCCTTGCGCGCTGCATGTGGATCGGTTTGCGCGGTGAACCATGTGCAGTTCGCCCCCGCCTCTAATGCTTGGATCGGGCGCAGAACGGATCCTTCCATGACCACCATAGAACAACCCGAAGACGTCGCAGTGATCGCAGCCATGACCTTGGTCTTCATGCCACCTTTGGACAGGCTTGATGTTGGGTCCCCCGCCATCGCTTCAATCTCGGGCGTGATCTCGTCCACGACATCAAGGCGCGTTGCACTGGGATCAATCGACGGATTCGCAGTATAGAGGCCGTCCACATCAGACATCAAAACCAATGTATCTGCGCCAACCGTGACCGCGACCTGCGCCGCGAGACGGTCATTATCGCCATAGCGGATTTCATCAGTCGCAATGGTGTCGTTTTCATT
>NZ_JBDWVM010000067.1:0-3951 GCF_039984035.1 Planktotalea sp.
GGCATCCTTTTGGGTTGCCGCATCATAACTCTCAAATCACATCGTGCAAGCGCAGCATTTAGCCCTCAACGCGGGTCAGATCTGCGACAGAGCCAACGAGCTTGCGAATATCGCTCAGCAGGTTGAGACGATTGCGCCGAACTGTTGCGTTATCGCTGTTGACTTGCACCGCTTCAAAGAAGGCATCGATCGGCGCACGCAGCGCCGCCATTGCCGACATCGCTGCGGCAAAATCCTCAGACGCCAACGCGCCTTGGATCACAGACGTTTCGCTATCAAGCGCGGCAAATAACGCGCGTTCCTCGTCGGTTTCTGCGAATTTAACATCACCGCCGTAAGAATATTCAACGCCGTCCTTTTCTTCTTCTTTAGACAGAATGTTGTTGGCGCGTTTGAAGCCTTGCAAGAGGTTCGTGCCATCATCTGTCTTAAGGAACGCCTCAAGCGCCGTGGCGCGCTTTACGAGGAGCGCGATATCGTCATTACCATCCATCGCGATGCAGGCGTCGATTACGTCATGGCGAATGCCTTGATCGCGCAGGTAGACTTTGAGGCGGTCGTGGAAGAACGACAAAAGTTCTTCTACAATTTGCTTAACCTTTTTTATTGGCGGCATTTCAAAAGGAAAATTCGTGGAGTCAGCATTAACGTGGTCTTCATAATCTCCAAAGGCAAAGTAATATTTGTCATCGCTATTTGGATCATATTCCGCTTTGTTCCATTCAAACTTTTTCGGCGATCCGCCTTCATCAAACTCCGCATGGTCCAAGCGAAGTACACTGTGCTTTAACACCAAAATATCTTGAATTCTGTTGATACTAGCTTCCAAAGCTAAGTTAAGACTGAAATCCAAACCATTCTCGAGCGCCAAACGAATGACGCCTAGAGCAGCACGGCGCAATGCGAACGGGTCTTTCGAACCAGTTGGCTTTTCATTAATCGTCCAAAAGCCCGTTAGCGTGTCAATCTTATCCGCGAGGGACACAGCCACAGACACAGGCGCGGTTGGCACATCATCAGACGGGCCAAGCGGTGCGTAATGTTCTTCGGCAGCGGCCGCAACAGCCGCGCTTTCGCCAGCGGCCTCAGCGTAATAACGCCCCATGAGACCCTGAAGTTCAGGGAATTCATAGACCATCTCAGACGACAAATCAGCCTTGGCCAATTTCGCCGCGCGCTCTGCCTCATCCGCATCTGCACCAACAACGGGCGCAAGTTCGCGCGCCAAGGTAGCGATACGCTCAATGCGCTCTGACTGCATGCCCAGTTTGTTGTGGAAGGTCACGTTCGACAAAGCCTCAGTCCAGGACGCCATTTCGGACTTTGCCGTGCGCAGATCGTTTTCCCAGAAGAATTTCGCATCAGACAGACGCGCGAACAACACCTTTTGGTTACCCGCAAGGATCGTCGCGCCGTTATCTTTCGTCTCGCGGTTGGCAACCGTGATGAACCGTTCAATGCGGCCCGTCTTGGCGTTCTTCACAGAGAAGAATTTCTGGTGCTCTTTCATCGAGGTCTGCAAAACCTCAGGCGGCAGGCCGAGGAAATCCTCAGCAATCTCGCCCATCAGCACGACAGGCCATTCCACAAGGCCTGCGACCTCGCGCAGAAGGCCAGCGTCCTCGACCACTTCCAGACCGTTAGCAAAGGCTTGGTTCGTCGCGTCCTGCCAGATCGCATCAGCGCGCTCGGCGGGGCTGAGCACAACAAAGGCGCGCTTGAGCTGCGCTTCATAGTCCTCAAAATTGTTAACCGTCAGCTGCGCAGGCGCCATGAAACGATGCCCATAGGTGGTCTTGCCAGAGGCGATACCATCGATATCAAGCGGCACAACTTCACTGCCCGCCTCATCGGTCAGCAGGCAAATGATGGAATGCAGTGGACGTACCCAACGCAAAGACCCAGAACCCCAGCGCATCGCTTTGGGCCACGGAAAATTGCGGATCGCTTTTTCGAGGACCTCGGCGATAATTTCCGCCGCTGGGCGACCTGCCTTTTCAATCGATGCGAAGTAAACTGCGCCCTTTGGCGTGTCGCGTTCTTCAAGCTGATCGCGCGTGAGGCCTGCGCCGCGCAAGAATCCTTCAATCGCTTTGTCAGGTGCGCCAACCTTCGGACCTTTGCGTTCTTCGCGCACAGTTGGGCTTTCGGCCAGAACACCCTCAACCGTCAGCGCCAAGCGACGCGGCGTGGAGAAAGCCGCAGCAGAGGCATAGGTCAAACCCGCCTCGACCATACCGTCCGTCACCAGCTTTTTCAGATCATCCGCCGCTTTGCCCTGCATGCGCGCTGGAATTTCCTCAGAGAAGAGTTCAATCAACAGATCAGGCATCAGTTATTTCCTTCAAATTCGTCTCGGGGCGGGCAAGCCTCCCCTACGGGCGAGCCGTCATAGGCTTTTTCGCCGCATTCGTTCAATTCGTGCCAAATGTAGCCGCGCCCGTCTTCGGTGATCGCGACGACCTGATCGACGCCGTAAGCGATGTTCTTTTGACCAAGGAACGTCAGCGCCGTGCCCTCGTTGATTTCAGCGCCAAGCGCTTCGGCATCAAAACAGTCAAACCAACCGGGCGCGTTGCGCGGCTCTGCATCTTCAAAGGCCACATAGGTCTCGGTGAGCAAGGATTGGCTCATCGGCGTTGTGAAACAGGCACGGAAGCGGATCGGAGAGCTATAGGCATCGATGGCCTCATAGTCGTCGAACAAGATCGGCTCGCGCGCGCCGCTGACCAGCGAAACAAGCTGAACATCATCGCCTGTCGCGTTAACCTCTTCGTAAAAGGCGTAGACCTGCAAATAATACATGGCCCCACCAGCAAGCAATGCTGATAACACGGTAAACCCCGCTAGGAATTGGCCCATTCTCATGGGGCGTATCCGCCCGCTTCGGTTAAGACAAACGCATCAGCGCAGGATTTCGCCAGCGCGCGTACGCGTCCGATATAGGCTTGGCGTTCTGTCACAGAAATCACGCCGCGCGCATCGAGCAAGTTGAACATATGCGAGGCCTTGATGCATTGATCATAGGCGGGATGCACCATGATGATGCGCTTGCCAGTCTTGGGATCATCATGCTCCTGCGCGAGGATTTTCGCGCATTCTGCCTCAGCCTCTTCAAACTGGCGCAGCAATACCTCGGTATTGGCCACGTCGAAATTCCAACGGCTGTATTCTTGCTCTGTCTGCTTGAACACATCACCATAGGTCAGCGGGATCGGGCTTTGCGGATCGTTGTAGGGCATGTCCATCACGTGATCGACGCCCAGCACGTACATCGCGAGACGCTCGAGACCATAGGTCAGCTCACCAGACACAGGCGTGCAATCGTGACCGCCGACCTGTTGGAAATAGGTGAACTGGCTGACTTCCATACCGTCACACCAAACTTCCCAGCCAAGCCCCCAAGCGCCGAGCGTCGGGCTTTCCCAGTCATCCTCGACAAAGCGAATGTCATGCATCTCCATATCGATGCCAATCGCTTCGAGTGAACCAAGATAAAGCGCCTGCAAATCCGGTGGGCTAGGTTTGATCAGCACCTGATATTGGTAGTAATGCTGAAGGCGGTTCGGGTTTTCACCATAGCGCCCATCTGTCGGGCGGCGCGATGGCTGAACATAGGCCGCAGCCCAAGCTTTTGAACCAAGCGAGCGTAGAGTTGTCGCCGGATGGAACGTGCCCGCACCGACTTCCATGTCATAGGGTTGCATCATCGCGCACCCACGAGATGCCCAATAACCCTGCAAACGCAGGATAATCTCTTGAAATGATTTAGGTTTTTCTAAGCTCATCGCATTCGCCGCCAAATAATCTGCACGCCCCGCGTGCCTTTGCGCCTGATTAGCTGTTGCGCCCGCAAGGGTCAATCAATCAACAACTCGTGCAAATTGCCCATTCTGAGTGCAAACACGATGGACTATTGCCTAGAAATTGCCGAAAACCACCCCAACTCTG
>NZ_JBDWVM010000068.1:0-16377 GCF_039984035.1 Planktotalea sp.
CCATGATGCCGATCACATCGCCGACACCCACCAAGAACGGCACGCAGATCAAGCCTGCAAGCACGCGTGGCACTGTGAGGTACTGCATGGGATGGGTTGAGAGCGTCACAAGCGCGTCGATCTGTTCTGTAACTTTCATCGTCGCGATTTCCGCTGCGATAGATGAGGTCACGCGCGCTGCGATCATCAGACCGACCAAGACAGGGCCAAGTTCGCGCACCATGCCGATCGCAACGATCTGAGGCACCACGGCTTCGGCGTTAAAGCGCGACCCGCCTGCGTAGATTTGCAAGGCCAGCGCGCCGCCTGTGAAGACGGCTGTCAGCCCGACGACGGGCAGGGACAGCCAGCCAACGTTTAAAATCGCAATGCCAAGTTCGCGCAGATAAAAAGGGCGGCGCAAAGCGTAGCGCAGCGTGTTGAACGTATAGAGTGCAATACGCCCAAGCGCCGCAAGCAAGCCAAGAACAGCTGCGCCCAGAGCGGCGAGAGGAGCTAGGATAAACGTCATCCCACGTAGCGCCGCGTATAGCGCGCATCAAGCGAGGTCAGGATTTCATAGCCGATGGTATTGGCATTGCGGGCAAGGGTTTCAATGGATTGATGACGTCCAACAAGTTCAAGCGCAGGAGGGATGTCAGTGGCGTCGGTAACGTCGACGCTGATACTATCCATCGAAATACGACCCGTGATTGGAACGCGTGTTTCGCCGGCAAAAAGCTGTGTATTTGGCCCCATGATCCGCAGGATGCCATCGGCATAGCCAGAGGCAACTGTCGCGATACGGCTGTCACGCTCGGCAATCCATGTGTTGCCATAACCAACACTTTCACCCGCTACGATATCGCGGATTTGGATAATCGGTAGATCGATGGAAATAACCGGTTTTGCATCGATATAGGGCAAGCCGCCGTAAAGACCGATGCCAGGGCGTGTCACGTCGAAATGATAGTCTTTGCCCAGCAAGATGCCGCCCGTGGCCGCCAGTGAACGGGGGGCTTCGATCCCGTCGGTCATGGCTTTGAACGCTGCAAGCTGCTGTGCGTTCATCGGATGATCTGGTTCATCCGCGCAAGCAAGGTGGGACATTACAAGCCGTGGACCTTGGGCCAGTGCCAGATTGCGCACGGCTTCCCACTCCGCAGGCTCCATGCCAAGACGGTTCATACCTGTATCAAGCTGCATGCCGAAAGCGGCTCCGGGCAGGGCTTCAAAATGGCGCAGCATTTGATCGATGGAGCTGAGCAGCGGGATCAGGCCAAGATCGCCAATCATGTCCGTATCGCCAGACATATGACCAGAGAGGATGTAAATTTCAGGCTCAGGCCCAACCGCTTGGCGAATCTGTGCGCCTTCTTCCGCTGCGGCGACAAAGAACTTGCGCGCGCCCGTTTGAAAGAGGCGACGCACAGCGCGTTCAACGCCTGTGCCATAGCCATTTGCCTTAACCACAGCGCCCGTTTCGCATGTGCTCATGCGGTCAAGGGCGGCCCAATTCTCTGCCATCGCGGCGAGATCTACTGTCAATTGTCCTGTACTCATAGCCAGTGTGTTTGCCACGGTGGCCGCGTAGGTCAAGGGTAAAAGGCTGTTATGGCGTTGAGATTGGGGCGTTATGAGCTCTTAGGCTTATGTGCATCATAGCTCGCTTCCAGCTCACCGCGCAGAAAGTCGCCAAAGTTGAGCGGCCCAAACTGAGGCGCGCCAGTGCCTTCCAGCGGGACAATTGTTGCGCTGACATGGGGGTCATAAAAGAACGGGCAGGAGTATCGTTCGCGTCCGGATGTGTTGATGACGCGGTGGGGTGTTGATCGCAGCACGCCGTTTGAAAGGCGGTGCAACATATCGCCCACGTTCACGACGAACGCGTCCTCGCGCGGGGGCACATCGATCCAGTCGCCCTTGGGCGTGAGCACCTGTAGGCCGCCCACATCGTCTGTGGCCAGAAACGTTAAAGCGCCGAAATCTGTATGTGGGGCAGAGCCGTAAAGGTCATCGGGGCGCGAGGGCAGCGATGGTGGGTAGTGCAGCAATCGCAGCCATGTGGTGGGCGGCGCAAACATGTCCATCGCAGTTTCAGGTGCGTCAATCGCGCTTAGGGCAAGGCGCATCATGCGATCCGCGAGGGTGCACATATCAGCGTTGTACTGCTCTAGCGCGCTGCGAAATCCCTCTAGCTCTGGCCATTTATTGGGGCCTGACAGGTAAACGCCGTCAATTTCTGCAGCGTCTTCACGCATCATCATGAAGCTGCTGGATTGGTTGGGTTTCGTCACATCCGCTAGGGTAGAGGTCACATCGGTAGAAGCCGCCATCGGAATGTACCCGCGATGACTGCGATCCACCTCTACCACGCGTTTTATGGCTTCCGGCAGGGCGTGAAACGCCTTTGAAGCCTTAAAGAGCGCCTGCCGCACCGCAGGATCAATGCCATGTCCGACGAGATAGGCAAAGCCGACTTCGCTATAGGCTTTGAAAAACGCCTGCTGAACATTGGGCGCGTTTAGATCGAGAACTGGGATGTGGTCCATTGTTGCTCAAATATCCGTTTGATTGCAGACTGGCGTGAACGTGCCAAAGAAGAGCCTATTGTTCAGGCCCAAAGGCGACAAGGGAAGAGTGACATGATCCGATTTCAGGTGTTGCTTGGTCATCCGAGCGTAGTTTTGATGGGCGTGGCTTGTGCTGTTGCGAGCCTTACGCTGGGCCTTTACGGGCCGAATTGGGTTTGGGCCTTGGTGCCGTTTGGGGTGGTTGCGCAGTATTTGAACGAATACAATTTGCACCGTTATGTGTTTCATTTGAAACCACCGCGCCGACAATGGGCGTTCGATTTGCTCTACCGTGCGCACTATGGGCACCATGATTTTCCGACAAACCATAAATTGTTTTTCGTACCTGTTTGGGTGGCTTTGCCGATGCTAGCGGTCAATTTTCTGGGGCTTTGGGCATTGCTGTCCTTGTTTGGCGTTGCCCAAGCGTTC
Source organism: Planktotalea sp. (assembly GCF_039984035.1). Taxonomy (GTDB): domain Bacteria; phylum Pseudomonadota; class Alphaproteobacteria; order Rhodobacterales; family Rhodobacteraceae; genus Planktotalea. The sequence continues at coordinate 2,985 of NZ_JBDWVM010000068.1, forward strand.
TGGATCGCGCTTGCCATCGTACCCGTGGGCGGCGTTGCGACCTTCTTGGGCTATGAATGGTTCCATATGTCCGCGCATTTAAATGTGCCCAAGGGACCGCTCGCGCGGCATGTGACGAAGCTGCACAACCAGCACCACTTTCGCGATTTTTCCAAATGGTTTCATGTCTCACCGGGTGGCGAGATCATTGATCGCAGCCTTGGCAGCGCGATTGATCGCGAAACGCTCAAAGGGCAGCAGCGGATCGAATTCATCCGCACGCTTGGCATGCGGCCCGATGATGCGCGTCTTGTGGCGGCGCGTCAGCGGTTTGCTGGGAAATATGGCCTCAGCGCGGAAGAAATCGCCCGCGCTGCCGTGACATAGACCGCATCAGAAGCCCTGATCGTCACCACCTGTTTGCCACGCCTTTGCGAGGTTACCAAAGCGTGTAAATTGCGCCTCAAAGCTCAGCTCAACCGTGCCAATCGGGCCGTGACGCTGCTTGCCGATGATCACTTCTGCCTTGCCGTGCAGGCGTGCCATGTCGTCCTGCCACTGCGCCATGGCTTCCAAGTTGTCGTCATCCGGCTTTTCACGTTCTTTGTAGTACTCACCACGATATACGAACATCACCACATCGGCATCTTGCTCAATCGATCCTGATTCACGAAGGTCTGAAAGCTGCGGACGTTTATCATCACGACTTTCAACCTGACGGGAAAGCTGGGAGAGGGCGATCACAGGGATTTGCAATTCCTTGGCAATCGCTTTCAGACCCATGGAGATTTCGCCAATCTCTTGAACACGGTTTTCTGACGTACCGCGCACCAGCTGCAAATAGTCGACGATCAATACATCAAGACCATGGGTCCGTTTCAGTCGACGCGCGCGCGCGGCAAGCTGTGCAATCGGAATGGCGGCTGTGTCGTCGATATAAAGCGGGCAGGCTTCGAGCTCTTTCGCGGCCTCAACGAAACGGCGGAATTCGAATTCTTCCATGTCACCTTGGCGAATCTTATGCGACGAAATCTCGGACGCTTCGGCTAGGATACGACCCGCCAACTGCTCTGCGCTCATTTCGAGCGAGAAGAACGCGACAACGCCGCCGTCAACCGCGCCTTCGGTGCCATCCGTCAACGTGCCTTGGCGGTAGGCCTTGGCGACGTTAAAGGCGATGTTGGTTGCAAGGGATGTTTTACCCATAGACGGGCGACCCGCGAGGATCAAAAGGTCAGACTTGTGCAGACCACCCAGCATCTTGTCCATATCGGTGAGGCCCGTTGAGACACCCGCCATACCGCCGCCGCGCTCATAGGCAGCGTTGGCGACGTTAACCGCTTCGGTAATCGCGCTGAGGAAAGATTGAAAACCGCTCTCGGAGCTGCCTTTTTCCGCCAGTTTGTAGAGTTCCTGTTCTGCTTCGACGATCTGCTCGGCTGGTTCAGAAGACACATCAACGCGCGCGGCTTTGGCGGCAATATCGCGTCCAAGGCTCATAAGTTCACGGCGGATCGCGAGATCATAGATAATCTGCGCATAGTCACGCGCGGCAAAGGACGAGATCGCAGCGCCCGCAAGACGTGCAAGATAGGCAGGGCCGCCCAGTTCTTTCAGACCTTCGTCATCTTCCAAAAAGGCCTTCAGCGTCACAGGCGAGGCGAGGTTGTTCTTGGAAATACGCGCGGCGGCGACCTCATAGATGCGCTGGTGCACGGGGTCATAGAAATGGCGGGGCTGGATGATAGAGGCCACACGATCATAAATATCGTTGTTGGTCAGAATCGCACCAAGAAGCTGTTGTTCAGCCTCGATCGAGTTGGGCATGGTTTCAGCCGCAGAGACATCGACCTGAGTTTGATTAATGGATGCGATTTCGTTCATAGCAGGTCCCCAATTGCCCGAGCCCTTATGTACAAAAACTATGGCAGGAAGTGCAAATTGTATGTTTTTGTGGATAACCTATTTGAGCGTGAAAATCTACTGCATGTTGTGTTGCTGTATGGCAGTGCCGCTAAGTATTCCAAATTTACGTGGCGCAATTTTTCGCTGTTTTGTGAAAATCGATCAGTAAATGTTCAAAGCGCCCCAAGTGAATCCAAATGCGATAACGCCGCTAGAGATCAGCGCCGCAATGGCAAAAAGCTTGGGCGTCGAAAACGGGCGTTCACCGAAGGTGCGCCCTCGTAGACCGCAAGTCACCACTTTCATTGGTTTTCCTGCATATTCGTAATGCAATATCCAAACAGGAAGCAGAATACGTCGATATCTAATGCCGGTTGTGTCAGTTTTATAGCTGACATCAACGATGCCACTTTTGCCCGAATGCTGCTTGATGCGGTTACGCAGCAATAAAGCTTTGTCAGATTCGTTATGCTGCAAACCCTCACGCACGGTTTGATGATGGCGCTCTGCTGCAAACCCAGCAAGATAGGCAGGTTCGTAGGGGCGCAGGTGGCTTGGGTTGAACTCATGCAAAATACCGTCGCGGATCAGCGGCGTGACATGGGGCGACGCTGGCATGAGCATATCGTCGAAAAAAGTGTCCATCGTCCCTAATTGAGTGCGCGTAACCGTTCGATCCCCGCTTTTGGTCTCATAGGTGACCATGTAGGTCACTGCCTCTTCGCTATCGAATGTCCAAAAAGGAACGTAAATTCCTGTAACATCGCAGCCTGCGACGGTCGCTGTTAGGTCAGACGGAGCGGCCCAACGGCGGGCGATCCAACTGCGCGCGTATTTGAGCGCGTCTTTGGCATCGACCTGAAACGGGATCATGCCAAGAATGGCGTAGCTTTCGTTTGCAGCTTGCTCAACGAGGACCCCGTTACAATAGGCGCAGCGCGCGGCAATGGAGTGGCCTTGAAACACAACATCGCCGCCACAGGTTTCGCATTGAAAATGCCGATCCGTTGAGAACTTTGGCTGCTCCGTGTGGGGCATGTCCGGGTGGTAGTGCTGCTCTTGCGCGGGATTTAAGTTTGGATCGTGTGCGATTTCATGCGCGGTTCCGCAGCTTTGGCAGCTCAACGTCCCTGTTTGGGGATCGTAAGCGCATTGACCCGCGCAATTCGTGCAAAGCAGGTCTGCTTGTGCAATTTTCAGCGTATCAGTCATCTGCAAGTGCCGCCAAAATGTGAAGCAGAATTTCTAAGCGGCGTAGTGAGCGTACTATTGCGCGGTCCAAATCTCCGAAGGCCCACCAATCCCCAATGATCGTGGCGAAAAACCAAGTGGCTGCAACCCATATTGCGATGATAATCCAGCCAGACATGGTGCGGAAAAAACCGGCTGATCCGTGTTTTAGCTCGTGTTTGGCCTCTTGGATCTGAATGAGTTTCTTGATCGGGATCATTCCAATGCCCGCCGCCAAGCCAATTAACAGCAGCAAAGTGATGTAAGGGCCCAATGGCGCTATGTTTTGCACGTCAGATCCCTTTTGTGAGCGCGACATGAAAAGCCAAGTCTAAAATAGAGTGCGCGATTGGCAGGAAGTTAAAGCCAATTTGCGCAACATTCAAACCTTACGAAAGACACAAAATCACGCGCATTGGGGCGTTGCAAAGCAGTCTAAAAAAGTGCGTTTTTCCCGATCAGGCCGCGTGCGCGTGCAAGGGGGGCAAAGACCGACATTCTCTCACCGAAAGCATTGGGCGTACCAAAAGAGTTGGAAACAGGTCCCTGACCTCAATTTGCGTTTCAGCGTCTAAAGGGGAGGCTGCATTGCAGGCTGGATAAAAGCTTTCTGATACCACACCTTGGGTCTGTACCATCTCATGTCGATCAAAGACCAAATGGACATAAGACACCTGTTCGCAAGGCATACGGCGCACTGTTGTGCCGTTTATCAGTGCTTTCGCTGGCGCCAAAACTTCGGTTTCGCCAAACAAGAGTTCAGTCTCACAGCCCGTGAGCAGCATTCGATGATTGGGAGAGACCATGAGCGCTTGGTCAGCGCCCAGAACGCCGCTTTCAAAACGGATTGGCGCATGTTTTCCCAAACCGGGCACAGTTGCGCGACCTATGGCGCGTAGGGGCTGGGGACCGTTGTCGATAGTTGGGATCACATCACCCACGTTGAGCGTTTCAATCTTTTGCGGGCCGCGCAGCGTTTCGACCAGCGTGCCTTCCACAAAACAAGCAAGTTCCGAATAGGGGACGTTGCCGTTGCCAATATTGCCTTCGCTGGTGAAGACGTTTGTCGTTCCGGGAACCAAAGGTGCATTGGTTGCGACAAGCGTTGTTGTGTTGTTACCGGAGTTGTTCGCGCCGAGCGTAATGGAATACATCTCTAGACCGCTATTGGTCGAGATCACGTAGTTTACGATGATCGATGTGCCAGCGGGATATAACATGCCGCCAACGGTGATCGCCGTGGCAAGGGTTTGATCGCCGCCTTGAATTTCTTCAAAAAGAGCGTTGCTCGGATCGTCGATGTCCACTTGAAACGGGCTCGCACCTGAATTCAGCTCAATGTTGAACGGGGGCGATCCCTGAGCCTGAGCGCCCGATTCATTTGGCGGGGCAATATTCGAGCCGGATGTGTCGAAGTCAGCCAAGTCATAGGCATAAAATATGGAATATACTGGCATTTCGGAACTCTTTACTTGGTAAACGTCCGCGAACACGCTGCGGACACCTCACCCAAGCAGAGGAAGTCTTTAGAAAATAGAGGGAATTCTGCCAAATTAGTTGCACATGTACCTTTGAGGCGCGTGCAAGATGGTCTGATTTTGGGGGCAATTTTCGGCTAAGTTTGGGGTGTATGCGGAGACATAGCTCAACGCTCAAGGCCGCATTGCAGTGTGCGGAAACTGGGTTGCAGACGCCCCCAGTTCCCACAAGTTCTTTTAGCTTGGCATGTTTGCGTCTTGCCACGCGCGTGGATCGTTGAGGAAAGCCTCAACGCCAGCAAGGGTCTTTGTATCAAAGGTGTTTTGCGCTTTGGCTTCGGCTAGAACATCCCACCATGTGCAAAGGTGGTGAAGCGTGACACCGTGATCACCCAGAGTTTTCTTCGTCTCAGGGAAGATGTCGTAATAGAAAATGACCGCTGTATGGGCGCAGCTTGCGCCGGTTTCGCGGATCGCGTCGACGAAGTTCAGCTTGGAGCCGCCATCAGTGGTGAGGTCTTCCACGAGCAGAACGCGTTGTCCCTCGCTCATGTCGCCCTCGATGCGCGCGCCGCGGCCGTGGCCTTTGGGCTTTTTGCGCACATAGGTCATTGGCAGCGCCATGCGTTCCGCAACAAGCGCGGCGTAAGAGATACCAGCGGTTTCGCCGCCTGCGATGTTGTCAAAGGCTTCAAACCCAGCGTTGCGCATCACGGTGACGGTCATGAAGTCCATCATAGTAGAGCGAATGCGCGGGTAGGAGTTGGGCTTGCGGCAATCGATATAAGTCGGGCTAGGCAGACCCGAAGACAGAATAAACGGTGTTTCCGCGTTGAAGTGGACAGCTTTGATTTCAAGCAGCATGCGCGCTGTGAGGCGGGCGATTTCTTCGGCGCTGGGGTAGCTCGTTGGGATCATATCGTGGCTCTTCTTGGTGGTGCGGGGCTTTGCTGGATCGGGGCGAGGGGCCTGCCCCTCGCGCGCCCCGGGATATTTGGAAAAGGTGAAACTAGGAGGTGACAGACCATGTGAGGTCAAAGCCGGGGTCGAAGACTGTAACTTCGCCAACGCCGGTGATGATTTTCTCAGGGTAGGTCGGCGCTGTTTTCTCAAGCGTGATGGTGCTGCTGTTAACAGGCAGGCCGTAGTGCGCTGGGCCATTGAGTGAGGCAAAGGCCTCTAGCTTGTCCAGCGCGCCGTGTTGTTCGAACACTTGGGCAAGGATCGACATGGTATTCGTCGCGGTAAAGCAGCCTGCACAGCCACATGCGTTTTCTTTCAGCGAATCTGAATGGGGGGCCGAGTCTGTCCCGAGGAAGAAGCGCGCCTCGCCAGAGGTGGCAGCTTCGGCCAACGCTGCGCGATGCAATTCGCGCTTGGCGACGGGCAGGCAATAGTAGTGGGGCTTGATGCCGCCGACGAGGATATGGTTGCGGTTGATCACCAGATGGTGGGTTGTGATCGTCGCGCCAAGACTGTCGTCCTGCGCGCGCGCGTACTCAACAGCGTCCTTCGTCGTGATATGTTCCATCGTCACTTTGAGGCCCGGTGTGGCGCGGCGCAACGGATCAAGGATTTTGTCAATAAACACAGCTTCGCGGTCAAAAATATCGACCTCATGATCCGTGACTTCGCCGTGTAGGCACAGCGGAAGACCGATTTCTGCCATGACATCGAGAACCGGTTGAACGCGGTTGAAGTCGCGCACACCGCTGGCGGAGTTGGTGGTCGCGCCAGCTGGATAGAGTTTTACCGCTTTGATCAAACCGCTCGCATGGGCCGCGCGCACATCTGCGGGATCGGTGTCCTCCGTCAGATAGAGCGTCATCAAGGGCTCAAATGTCATGTCCTCTGGCAGGGCCGCGATGATGCGGTCCTTATAGGCAATCGCATCGGCACTTGTGACCACAGGGGGCACAAGGTTGGGCATGATAATCGCACGCGCAAAGTGGCGCGCTGTTTCTGGCAACACGGCGCGCAGCATATCGCCATCGCGCAAATGAAGGTGCCAGTCGTCGGGGCGGCGGAGTGTGAGGCTGTTTGTCATGGGCCTTCGCATACACTGGAGCGCATAAAAGGGCTAGGGGTTTGCACAGCTCTCTCTACGAGGGTAGCGTTGTTTTTAAACAAAAGGACCATCGTATGATCATCACACTTATCACAGGCTTTGTCGTCGGCGTCTTCTTTGAACGCGCGGCGCCTTTTCTGAACACGATGTTTGAACGCGTGAACGTTGCGCTGGATGACACGGAAATGAACTTGGCAACCTTTGCGCTTTGTCTGGCGGCCGCCTCTGCCGTGCTCCTGTTGATCGGGGTTAAGAGCTATCCGGTACTCTTGTGCCTTGCTGCCGCCTGCGGCGTGGCGCGCAAACCACTGCTCGCGCGTATCACAGGCAATCGCTAAGAGAGCGCTCAGCTTGCCTTTTCTTGTAGGCTGTTCTCTTCGATTTCTTTGTCGATCAGGCCTTGGATCTGCTGCGCGCGTTTCTTGAACCGCGGCGCGCTGAGCTGTTTCGCTGTGTGATCGCAAATCGCTTTCGCCAGACGCCAGCGTTTCGCATCCTCTGTTTCGCTCAGCAGCGCACGCAGGTAGTTGCGATCACTGCGTCTTTGGCGGTGCAGGGTGTAAAACTCTGATCGGATATCGGCATTTTTTCCGAGCGCTGACAAAAGCGGATGCAAGATATCAAGGCTGAGCATTTTGTAGTCGAGCGCTGGGCCGAAGAAGGGCAAGCGCAGTTGATCGACATTGCTCCGTGTAAAGAGCGCGGCATGCATCGAATCCATTTCTACGTGGGGATCGTATAATATGACGGCGCGCTCGGCCGCATCGATCATATCGGGCGCATAGCCGTAGCGATCATTAAAGGGTAGGCGACGCATCTTGCGAAAACGATCGTCCCAACCGGTGACGCGTGGATCAAGTGTCGCTTGGGGCGCAAGCGCGAGAACACGGGCGCCGGGGGAGACGACGGAATAGGTACAGGCGGCATATCCAGCGGCGCCCGCCCCGTAAAAGAGAACCGTATCGAAGTCTTCGAAGAAACCGTCATCCACAAGGCGGTCCAAATAGCGATAGATGGCAAGATCGCGGAACCAGGTTTGCCCATCGCTGAAAAAGCTTAGGACAGACCATTCTTCTTCGCGCATGAGATCAAAACCGATGGGATGTGCATCCTCGGAAAGCGTTTGAATTGTTTGCAAGCTCTCAAAGGTGACCAAGAGTGTTTTGCCAACATCGAAGAAAGCCACGTTGTGTTTCGCGCTCAAGGGTTGGAAATATCCAGCCTCATCCGCGATGTCTTCGATAGCAGACAGCCATGCCCGTCCGGTCTGACCAGCCAAGGATTGGCTCAGGAATTGAAGGGACTCTTGCATTAATTTGCTCCTGCACAACTCAAATGACCCGTCTGGGCGGGTTTACTTTTGCGAAATTATCTAAAGATTGGGGCAGGATTAGGAAAACGCTGCGCCCATGTCTTGGCATTAATGGCCCTATGTATAGCAATGAAAGCGACAGAATGAACAGTATTGATGACGTGCAACACGCTCTGGGCGAAACTGGCTATGTGTGCGGGCGCGATCTTGCCACCGTCGTGTTTTTGTCTTTGCGCCTTGGACGCCCTTTGTTTCTTGAGGGCGAGGCAGGTGTTGGCAAGACAGAAATCGCCAAAGCGCTGAGCGCGGCGCTCGGCCGTAAGTTGATCCGCTTGCAATGCTACGAGGGGCTTGATGCAGCGAGCGCGGTTTATGAATGGAACTTTCCCGCGCAAATGGTGGCAATTCGTAGCGCCGAGGCATCGGGCGGCGCAGATCGTAAGACGTTGACCACGGAGTTGTTTTCCGAGGATTTCTTGATAGAGCGCCCGCTCTTGGATGCGATGCGCCCCCAAGAAGGTGGTGCGCCGATCCTTCTTATCGACGAGTTGGACCGTACCGACGAACCGTTTGAGGCCTTTCTGCTGGAAGCGCTTTCCGATTTCCAAGTCACGATCCCTGAACTTGGTACAATCAAAGCGCCAGAACCGCCCATCGTGATCCTTACGTCTAACCGAACCCGTGAAGTGCACGACGCATTGAAACGCCGTTGCCTCTATCATTGGGTGGATTACCCGAACTTTGAACGCGAGATGGAAATTCTAACGGCCAAAGCCCCTGAGGCGTCTGAGAACCTAAGCCGCGAGGTTGTCGCCTTTGTTCAGAAACTGCGCACCGAAGATCTATTCAAAAAACCGGGCGTGGCTGAAACCATTGATTGGGCCAAATGCCTGCTTGCGCTTGATGTGATCGAACTCAGCCCCGAAGTCATCGCAGATACGCTGGGCGCTATTCTGAAATACCAAGACGACATCGCGCAGCTGCAAGGCTCTGAAGCGAAACGCATTTTGGACGACGCAAAGCAAAGCTTGGACACGCTCTAATGCTTCCTCTCTCCAAAAATATCCCGCAGGGGTCTGGGGATGCGAAATCCCCAGTGCGCGCGACGTAAATGGTCGAACACCTGCCACTTGAAGTGCCTGACAACCCGCGTCTTGCGGGCAATATCACCTATTTCGCCCGAGCCCTTCGTAAAGCGGGGCTGCCGATTGGGCCGGGCCGCGTCATTGATGCTATTCACGCGGTAGAGGCGGCGGGTTTCACAGAGCGGCGTGATTTCTTTTGGACTTTGCAAGCCTGTTTCGTCTCGCGCCCTGAGCATCGCGCCGTCTTTGCGCAGGTCTTTCGTCTCTATTGGCGTGATCCGCAGTTCATGGAACATATGATGGCTATGATGCTGCCTGCCATTCGCGGCGTGCAGGAGGACAAGACCGCCCAAGCCGCCGAAAAACGCGCGGCAGAGGCGCTGCTTGATGGTCAAAACCGCGATGTCCCTCAAAACGAAGATCAAGACGAAGAAGGCACTGAAATCGAGATTGATACCTCACTGACGATGTCATCAGAGGAACGCCTACGCAGCCTTGATTTCGAACAGATGAGCACGCAGGAAGTCGCTGAGGCCAAACGTATCTTGGCCCGTTTAAAACTGCCGGTGAAGCCTTTGAAATCGCGCCGCATGCGGGGGGCTTTGGCGGGGTCGAGCGTCAATTTTCGTGCGACGCTGCGCGCGTCGATGCGGCAGGGCGGTGAGATCCATCGCCTGTCCACACAGACGCAGCGGCAGCGTTGGCCGAATCTCGTCGTGCTCTGCGATATCTCCGGCTCTATGAGCCAGTATTCGCGATTGGTGCTGCATTTCTTGCATGCTGTCGCCAATGACAAGGGGGCAGGATGGGCTAAGGTCCATGCCTTCACCTTTGGCACGCGGCTCACCAACATCACCCGTCATTTACGTCAACGCGATGTGGATGCAGCCCTCGCTGCAGCAGGGGCTGAGGCGCAAGATTGGGAAGGTGGCACGCGCATCGGTGAAAGCATCGAGCGTTTCAACAAGGACTGGTCGCGCCGCGTTTTGGGGCAGGGTGCTTTGGTGCTCTTGATCACCGACGGATTGGATCGCGGCGAACCTGACAAGCTCGCAGCGCAGATGCAACGGCTGCATCTGTCCTCAAAACGCTTGATCTGGCTGAACCCGCTGCTGCGTTGGAGCGAATTTGCCCCAAAGGCGCAAGGCATTCGCGCGATGCTCCCCCATGTGGACAGCTTTCGCGCTGGGCATTCCATTGCCTCTTTGGAAGATTTGGCACAGGTTCTGTCTGAAACCCATGATGCAGGCGAAAAGACCCGCCTGATGCACGCCCTTTCGCAGGAGACCCTTTGATGAGCGACGTTGATTTCGATCAAATTCCCGAACAAGCGCTGGCATGGTATCGCGCAGGCAAAGGGGCGGCTTTGGCGACCGTCATTGAAACCTGGGGAAGCGCGCCACGCCGTGTCGGTAGTCAATTGGCGATTAACGGTCAGGGCGAAATTTCTGGTTCTGTTTCAGGGGGATGCGTCGAAGGCGCGGTCATCGTTGAAGCGATTGAAGCCATCGGTGACGGCGGTGCGCGTGAATTGGAATTTGGTGTGTCCGATGGCGATGCATTTGCTGTTGGATTGGCCTGCGGCGGCACGATCCGTATTTTGATTGAACCGATTGGTGCAGTCTTGTCCGAGCCGATGTTGAGCGAGCTGGTCGACGCGCGTGCAGCGCGTTCGCCCATCGCTTATGGGGTTGATTTGGACTCCGGCGCGCGCGCTTTGCATCGCGATGGGTTTGAAAGCCGCTTTCGCATGGATCGCTCCGGTTTTGAGGAGGGCAGTCGCCGTTTTGTCGCGATCCATAACCCGCCTTTGCGTTTGATTGTTGTAGGCGCTGTGCATATCGCGCAGGCCTTGATGCCTATGGCACAAATGATTGGTTATGACCCTGTGCTCGTCGATCCGCGCGAATCATTTGCAACGCCTGCGCGCTTCCCAAATCAAAAGCTCCTGAATGATTGGCCTGCTGATGCGGTGGCTGAGATCGGCCTCGATACGCGGTCCGCTTTGGTTTTGCTGACCCATGATCCGAAACTCGACGATCCTGCCTTGGACATCGCGCTGCGCTCTGATGCGTTCTACATCGGCGCCTTGGGATCAACGCGCACCCATGCCAAACGGGTGGATCGTTTGAAAGATGCGGGGTTTAGCGAGACTGACATCGCGCGCATTCATGGCCCCGTCGGGCTTAACATCGGCGCGGCCAGCCCGTCGGAAATTGCCGTTTCTGTGATCTCCCAAATGACCCAAGTCTTGCGCCAAGGCACATCATGAAATTCGGCCCACGCCCTATCGATCAGGCGCACGGGTGCATTCTGGCGCATTCCATCGCTCTGCCAACGGGCCGGTTGCGCAAGGGCATCACGTTAACGGACAAGCATATTTGCGATCTCAAGGCCGAAGGACGTACAGAGATTACCGTTGCCGCGCTGGAAACAGGCGATGTTGAAGAAGACACAGCAGCGACACGCTTGGGCGCGGCGCTCTTAGATAGCACGACAGGCCTACGCGCCAGCGTCGCGGCGACGGGGCGGGTTAATCTTATCGCAACTGGGGCAGGGGTCGCGCTCATTGATGAAGCCAAACTTCATGCACTCAATGATGTGAACCCGATGATTTCCTTCGCAAGCGTGCCCGCGTTTCACCAGATGCATGAAAATGGGATGGTCGGCACGGTAAAGATCATTTCATATGCGGTTCCTGAGGGTGACTTGAATGCCGCCTGCACCTTAGCGCGGGGCGCGGTAAAATTTGCGCCAGCCATCCCACAGCGTGTGAGTTTGATTATCTCACAAATCAACGACGGCGCCGATGAGGACAAGGCAATCGCCGCAACCCGCGCGCGTGTCGAAGCGCTTGAGTGCGAGTTGAGCGAAACCCTGATCTGCCAACATAGCGAACAGGCGATAGCCGAAGCAATCGCGCAGGCGCGGGGCGATGTGGTGCTGATTCTCACCGGCTCCGCGACTTCTGACCCTTTTGACGTCGCGCCAAGCGCTGTCGTACAGGCGGGCGGTGTGATCACACGATTTGGGATGCCGGTAGACCCTGGCAATCTGCTGTTCTTGGGCCACTTGGGGAATCGTCCGATCATCGGCTTGCCCGGCTGCGCGCGCTCGCCTGCTTTGAACGGCGCGGACAAGGTGCTGTCGCGCGTTTTGTGCGGGGTGCCTGTCAGCAGTGCAGATATTGCCAAAATGGGCGTCGGTGGATTGCTAAAAGAAATCCCAACACGGCCAAGGCCACGCGCAAGCTGATCCCTTTGGTGGTGAAACGAAAAAGGCCCAGCATACAAGCTGGGCCTTTCGTCATGAGTGGGTCCGAAGCTTACTTCGGCAAAGGTCCAATCAGCATGACCATTTGGCGACCTTCCATCTTTGGGAAGTTTTCGACCTTGCCATGTTCTTTGGTGTCAGCAGCAACACGTTCCAAAAGCTCGCGTCCAAGGTTCTGGTGGGCCATTTCACGGCCACGGAAACGCAAAGTGACTTTCACTTTATCGCCGTTTTCCAAGAACTTATAAACGTTGCGCATCTTTACATCGTAATCGTTGGTGTCAGTGTTCGGCCGGAACTTGACCTCTTTGATTTCGATGATCTTTTGCTTCTTACGTGCTTCGGCTTCGCGCTTTTGCGTTTCGTACTTAAACTTGCCGAAATCCATAATTTTACAGACAGGTGGATTTGCGTTTGGTGAAATCTCCACCAAATCGAGGCCGACTTCTTCCGCCATGACCAATGCTTTGGCCGGGTGGATGACACCTACATTTTCGCCTTCTGCGCCGATTAGGCGAATTTCAGGAGAGCGGATTTTGTCGTTGACGCGGGGTCCGGTGTCGCGCTGCGGCGGCGCGTTATGAGGTCTGCGGGCTATGGGATCGATCCTTTGATAGCTTTTAATTAGGGCTGCAAGGTATCGCTCAAAGTCGCTTTCTTCAAGCGCCAAATTGCGAGTTTGTGGGGTCATTTACAGCGTTTTCCCCTTGCAACCATACGGCTTTGAGCGCATTTCGCTGTTGCAGCATTTGGTCGCTCGTCCAAGTGCAAGGGAATACTCTAAAGGAAGAACCATGAAGAATTTGATTTGGGTTATCGTTGCAGCTGTCGTTTTGGGCGGCGGTTACACATGGTATTCAAACAATGCAGCGGAAAAAGCTGCAATGGTTGAAGCAGAAGCTGCCGCTGCTGCAGAGGCTGCCAAGAAGGCCGAAGAAGAAGCGGCTGCCAAGGTTGCTGAAGAAGCGAAAGCCGCTGAAGAAGCTGCTGCCGAAGCTGAAGCTGCTGCTGCCGAAGCCGCCGCGAAGGTAGAAGAAGAAGCGAAAGCTGCTGAAGAAGCGGC
>NZ_JBDWVM010000069.1:0-13064 GCF_039984035.1 Planktotalea sp.
AATGCGTTTCAGTTCTACAAGACAACCCTGTAGCCCTGTCCCTCTCGAGGTATAGGTCCATTGGGTGAACCTGCCGCTGACTTTACGGGAGCTGGGGGTAAAAAGATACGTATCACGCGCCAAGGTGGCGCTTTGTGACTCAGAAGCCTCAACAGAGCCTTCGGATGAGCTTTGCCTCGCAACATATTGTGGTTTCATCAAAACATCTCCAACATGCAGGTATCATTTTGGACACTAAATGCCTCGAACACCTGCTCAACTTCGGTATTGCTCACACCAAATTCGATTGGCTCTGCAGAGAGAGACACCACGATCTGTGCGGGCAATGGCGCGTCCTTGAGCAAGTTTTTCAAACCAACCTCATTGCACAACGCCTCTAGATCGTCCCCCAAAGCTTCAAAACTGGGGCGTGTCAACGGGCTGGCCAAATCAGGCGCCACAAACCGCAAGCGAACGATGTCCGCGTCCAGATCAACGCGCTTTTCAAGAAGGGTCACGGACTGGCCCGAAGGCACTTCAACGAGCATCTGTGCAGACGCACTTGTCACCGCAAAAACAAAGGTGAAAACAGCGCATGATTTAGAATAAAAGCGCATCACGTCCCCTCCCCGATCTTGGCCCAATTCAACCAACGCTTACGGCGCGTAGCATCATTCAAGAGTTCAGAAATCTGATACTCAATCGACCCGGAAATCGGCGCACTGGCTTGCCCCCCCGCGGTCACGAGCAACCCGTCGCCTTGCTGCTCAACGCGCACGACAGGAGAAAACCCGCGCACATTCTGAAGCACACGCCACATGTCCTGCCTGATCTGCTGCGCAAGCCGTGTGGGACTAGCCAACGGAAACTCTGCCTGCGCGCTGACGTCAAAACGAGCAGGGACACGACGAGAAACGGTCGTTTGAGCACCATCGCGCTCTATGTACCAGTTCTTTTGCATTACGCGTCACTCGCCTTTTGGTCCATGCATTGGTCATCCACAGCATCGAACTGCATTGAACGGCTCGTCGAAAAGTTAAGCAAACTCACGCCATAGCTTTTTCTTGCAGACACTGTGATCTTCGCAGGCAAATCTTCTTCCCCAGAAAGCGCCTGAAACCTAGATATAACAAACGGATCTCTTAACGCGTAGTTACACGCGGTTCTAAATGCGAAACGATCCGCTTGCTTCGCTGTCTCAGCGTTGTCCGCCTCAAATACCAGTGTGAGAGTTGAGTCATCGTTGCGTGTTTTCATCTCAAACTTTTTGATGACCCAGCCTTCGATTGGAGCAGGGAAGTTTGGAAAAAGAACCCTTCCTTTAGGTCTCAAACAGGCACCATCCTCAACGGCAATAGGCATTATTGTATCAAACATTGGCTCAACTGTTTTTGTCTTTGAAATCACTTTCCCTTGCAGGTTCACTCGGAAAACATCGCTTCGCTTCACACCCACTGCTGGACGGTAACTGACACTGGACAAAAAGCCTCCACAGATGCTTTTAGCTAATTCCCCCACCTTAATTTGATTTAATTGGCCACTTACAGGGACGACTGTCACATCCAGCAACCACTCATCGTCAAATTCAATCCATTCAGTACGTTGGACACCCCATTTTACGCCCCTCGCATTGAAAGTCGCATCATAATCAAGCTCACTGCCATAGGGATCACGCGTCAAAAACCACCAGCCCCCTGTAAGAGAAAGCCCGATAATTAGAGAAACAATGAGAAACTCACGCAATTTCATATCTTACAGCGGAATATTGTCGTGTTTCTTCCACGGGTTTTCCAAACGCTTGCCGCGCAGAGATGCGAAAGCACGGCTCACACGTTTGCGCGTGCTTTGCGGTTGGATAACCTCGTCGATGAAACCACGCTCAGCGGCGACGAACGGGTTCGCAAAACGATCCTCATAATCTGCCGTGTGCTGCGCGATCTTATCCGCGTCGCCCAAATCAGCGCGGTGGATAATCTCTGTCGCGCCTTTCGCGCCCATCACAGCGATCTCCGCTGTTGGCCATGCATAGTTGAAATCACCGCGCAGGTGCTTGGACGCCATAACGTCATAGGCACCACCGTAAGCTTTACGCGTAATCACCGTGACCTTTGGAACCGTCGCTTCGCCATAAGCGAAGAGAAGCTTCGCGCCGTGCTTAATAACGCCGCCATATTCCTGTGACGTACCGGGCAAGAAGCCCGGAACATCAACAAAGGTCAGGATTGGGATCTCAAACGCATCGCAGAAACGCACAAAACGCGCGGCCTTGCGGGAGCTATCGATATCAAGGCAGCCCGCGAGAACCATCGGCTGGTTTGCCACAACGCCCACGGTCTGACCTTCAAGGCGGATAAAGCAGGTGATGATGTTCTTGGCGAAATCTTCCTGAATTTCGTAATACTCAGCCTCATCAGCAACCTTAGCGATCAATTCTTTCATATCGTAAGGCGCGTTGGCATTGTCGGGGATCAATGTGTCCAAAGATTGCTCAATCCGGCCCGGCTCATCAAAGAAGGGGCGCACAGGCGGCTTTTCACGGTTGTTGAGCGGCAAGTAGCCCACAAGGCGGCGCACCTCGGCCAGCGCCTCCACGTCGTTCTCAAACGCACCGTCGGCAACGGATGATTTCTTGGTATGCGTCGACGCACCGCCCAGCTCTTCTGCCGTGACGACTTCGTTCGTGACGGTTTTCACAACGTCAGGGCCGGTCACGAACATGTAAGAGCTGTCCTTGACCATGAAAATGAAGTCAGTGATCGCAGGCGAATACACCGCGCCGCCCGCGCAAGGCCCCATGATCACGCTGATCTGAGGAACGACGCCAGAGGCCATAATGTTGCGCTGGAAGATGTCTGCATACCCTGCAAGCGCATCAACGCCCTCTTGGATGCGCGCGCCGCCTGAATCGTTCAAGCCAATAATGGGCGCGCCATTTTGGATCGCCATATCCTGAATCTTGCAAATCTTCTGCGCGTGCGTTGCGGAAACAGAGCCACCCAGAACCGTGAAATCCTGAGAGAAGACATAGACCATGCGGCCGTCAATCGTGCCCCAGCCTGTGATGACGCCATCGCCTGCAGGGCGCTGGTTTTCCATGCCGAAATCCGTGCAACGATGCGCGACAAACATGTCGAACTCTTCAAAGCTATCCTCATCCAGAAGCAATTCGATGCGCTCACGCGCTGTGAGCTTGCCCTTGGAATGTTGCGCATCGATACGCTTTTGACCGCCGCCAAGACGCGCAGCCTCGCGTCGTTCGGAGAGTTCGTGCAGGATATCTTTCATCGCATGTCCCTTCATCGCGCACGCATTCGCGCGCTGCTGTTTGTCAACTTTCCAATTGCGATACCCTTTGCAGGTGCAGAAAAAAAGGCAAATCTGGCAAATTTGCAAACCCCTTAGCGGATACATGTTGCTAATAGCAAATTTGCTAACTCAACAATGCTAACCGCTGAAAACTTCCGCAACGCCGCGACGTCGCAACGACAGGCACTGTCCGCCACCGTAATCACGCGATACAGAATACGTATGAACACAGCATATGCTTCGCGATTCCTGAGTCGCGCCACCCCGCCACATATTGCCACTTTGATTTTCCTCGCAGGCATTTCTGCGCTATCGATGAACATCTTCTTGCCATCCCTGCCGGCAATGACCGCGTATTTCGAAACGCAATATTGGGTTATGCAACTCTCTGTCGCGGCCTATTTTGCGGTGAACGCGATCCTGCAGATTCTCGTGGGGCCGATTTCAGACAACCTGGGACGGCGCCCTGTCATTCTATGGGGACTCGCCCTTTTCGTACTGGCGTCCCTCGGCTGTGTTTATGCCCCAAACGCAACCGTATTCCTCGCATTTCGCATGTGCCAAGCCGTGATTGTCTCCGCAATGGTGCTCAGCCGAGCGATCGTTCGCGATGTGCTAAACGCGGATCAAGCCGCATCGATGATTGGCTATATCACCATGGGCATGGCGATCGTGCCGATGATTTCCCCTATGGTCGGCGGTCTGCTGGAAGAAACGTTCAATTGGAAAGCCTCTTTCTGGCTGATGGCTCTAATCGGCGTTGGTCTTTTCTGGGTTTGCTATTTTGACCTTGGCGAAACAAAAAGCGCCACAGGCGAAACTCTGAGACAACAATTCGGGCATTACCCCGAGCTGTTTGCCTCACCGCGGTTTTGGGGATATTCACTCGCATCCGGTCTGACCTCGGGCGCATTTTTTGCCTACCTCGGCGGCGCACCCTATGTGGGCACAGAACTCTTCAAACTTTCCCCTTCGACCTTGGGCTTTTACTTTGGCGCGCCTGCGCTTGGCTATTTCTTTGGGAATTTCTTCTCTGGGCGGTATTCCATTCAGGTCGGGATCAACCGTATGGTTTTCTATGGCGCAGTGATCGCATCGGGCGGCGCAATTGCGTCGCTGATCATCTTTAGCATCGGGCTTGGCAGCCCGGCTACCTTCTTTGGATTTATGACGCTCGTTGGCATCGGCAATGGCCTCACAATTCCCAATGCAACGTCTGGCATGCTATCAGTCCGGCCACATTTGGCAGGCACAGCGTCGGGCCTTGGCGGCGCGATCATGATTGGTATTGGCGCAATCTTGTCTGCGCTGGCTGGCATCATGCTCACAGGCCAAGATACGGCGATGCCCGTTCTATGGCTCATGGCGCTGAGCACCATTGGCGGGCTTGGCGCTGCCCTCTACGTGACACATCGAACCAAACAGGTAGACGGGTAATCCTTGCCTTAGCGGGTTTGCAAAGCTATTCCTATGGAATTGCAAAGTCGCAAAGAGGCGGGAAATGGCTCTCCAGAAAATCTACGCCGGATCAAAGCTGCGGGAATTGCGCGGCCAAGTCGCCCTAACCCAAAAAGACTTCGCCGCGAAATTGGGCGTCTCGCTGCCCTATCTCAATCAAATGGAGAACAACAAGCGACCGCTGTCGACGACCGTTGTTCTGGCGCTGGCACAGGAATTCGGATTTGACATCACGGAGCTGAGCTCTGGAGATGCCGAACGCCTTGTCACGGACATGCGCGAAGCGCTCGCTGATCCCGTTCTCGATAGCCTTGAGCCGCCTTTGGCCGATCTGCGCCTCGTGGCCTCAAACGCCCCTGCCCTTGCTCGGGCCTTTCTAGAGCTACATCGCGCCTACAGCCAAACCCATGAGCGCCTCGCCTCACTCGATCAAGCGCTGGGGCGGGAAGACGGACAGATGCAACCCAGTCCTTGGGAAGATGTGCGCGACTTCTTTCATTATTGCGACAACTACATTGATGCAGTGGACCGCGCGGCAGAGCATTTCGCGCATGGTGGCCCGCAAGATGCAACCATTCAGGAACGTGTCGACACAGCGCTGCGTGCGCTTGGTATCGAGCTGCGCATCGCCCCTGTTGATACCATGCGCCATTACGATCCAGATGCGCGCCTGCTGACCATCTCTTCGCGCGCGGCACCGGCCACACAGAATTTTCAAATGCTCATGCAAATGGCCTTGATCACGCAAGAAAAACTACTTGAAGCGACGCTCGATCTTGCACGTTTTCAAACCGTAGAGGCACGCGCCATCGCGAAAATCGGTCTCGCCAACTACTTTGCTGGTGCGGCCCTGATGCCCTATGGTCCGTTTCTCGCTGCCGCACTGGAAACGCGCCATGATCTTGAGCGACTGGCCATCCTCTTTGGCGCATCCATCGAACAGGTCGCCCATCGCCTGTCCACGCTGCAGCGCCCCGGGGCGAAAGGCATTCCATTCTTCTTTGTGCAGGTGGATCAAGCGGGTTCTATCACCAAACGCCACAGCGCAACCCGCTTGCAATTTGCGCGATTTGGCGGCGCTTGCCCGCTCTGGAACGTGCACCGCGCCTTTGAAACACCGGGGCGTTTTGTGCGCCAATTGGCCGAAACACCAGACGGTGTGCGCTACATTTCTCTGGCGCGGGATGTGTTGAAACCGGGCGGATCTTTTGGCGCGCCAGTGCGCCGTTTTGCCATCGCCCTCGGCTGCGAAGTGACCCATGCCAACCAGCTCGTTTATGCGGACAGCCTCGATGTCTCCAACGCATCGGCCTATGAGCCCATCGGAATATCCTGCCGCATTTGCGAACGCACGGGCTGTCATCAGCGCTCTGTCCCACCGTTAGAACGCCGCCTGCGGATCGATAGCAACAAACGCGGCGTGTTGCCCTACGAGGTCGGCTAATGCGGCTTATTCTACTGATCCTGACGCTCATCGCCCCTTTGCCGTTGCAAGCTGGTCTGCTCGATTTGCTCCCCCTCAAGCGCATCGAGCGCAAAATGCTCTACCCACTTTCCGCAAGTGAGGTCGATCCAAGCGCGATAGGTCTTCAGCGCGCAGAGGTGCATCGTTTTGACCAAGGCAGTTACGAATTAGTTGTTTGGACCTTAAAGGCCCAGCGCGCGAGTGCCCCAACCGTTCTCTATTTCCATGGCAATGCAGGCAATTTGGCAACGCGCGCCCAGCGGTTTGCGACGATGCAAGGCCAAGGATTTAATGTGATTGCCATGTCCTACCCCGGATCATCGGGCAGTGGCGGATTGCCCTCAGAAGAGACAATCACAAACGACGCGTTGGCCGTTTACAAAAGCGTTGGTCAACTGATTGACGGGCGCACCTCGCAAGATGTTATCCTCATGGGCGAAAGCCTTGGCTGCGCCGTGGCAATTGCTTTGCTCACGCAGCTCGATCCCGATGAACGCCCGTCCGGCATCATTCTGGAAGCGCCCTTCACCTCCACGCCAGATATGGCCCGCGCTGTGACGGATGTGCCAGACAATCTCGTCGAGCGCATTCAGGATCGTTGGGAAAACCTTGCACGTGCAGGGGCATTAACCATTCCTTTGCTCGTGATCCATGGCAGCGTGGATGAGGTAACACCGCCGCGTATGGGGCGCGCGATTTTCAATGCGGCGCCAGTAAAAGATAAGGACTTTTTGCTGGTTCCCAATGCCACGCACAGCGGCACATGGCGCTCAGATACAATGCCCCGTCTGTGGCGTTTTATCCGCGCTTACGGGGCCAACTAGATTAGCGTCTGGCTTTGCGCCAACCGCTCGCGCGTGCGTCCTGTTCTGAACAGAACCAGCGTTCACCTTTGTTAAGATTAATGCCTGTGCGTTCATAGTCACGTTGCCCCGGCATGTGATAAATCTGGCCGCTCTTGGTGATATTACCCTTGATCGCGCAGGTGCGATCCGGCGGAATACGGCCTTTCGCGCGCGTTGCGCGGTACTGAGCTGGGTCTTGAACGCGGCTGGCGTGAAGCCCGCGATCATTGACCGCCGCCCCCTTCTCATCCAGATCATATGCCATCGAATATTTACGATAAGCAAAGGCCAAACCGCGAGAAACCAACTGCTGACCAACGTCGCGCCCGTCAATAGAACAACGCGCCACGACGCGGCCGTAGCGATCCACGTTAACCTCGCGACAGCGCGCGCGTTTACCATCAAAGAGCGTTCCAACCGTCGAGGTCACCCATGCACCGCATGCCCAAGAGGTACCCTGTTCCGTCTGGCAAGTTTGCTTGTCTTCTAGCGCATCAATTCCGTGCAATCGCACCCGAACGCCCGCAACGTCAAAGGTATCGCCATCAATGACCCGAACACGCCCCATGACATCCGCAGAGGCGGGCAGCACGATGACGAAACTTAAGATAACCAAACAAACCTTTAACATGAGGCTTGATATGAGGTCCTTGAACCTGCGGATCAACCCGTTTTGTTAATAAAGGTTAACGCTGCGAGGTTTCCCAGTTCGGGTGAAGCCAAGGCCGGTCATTGCTTTTGGCCAGCATATCGCCGCCTAAGATGTGATCGGCTGCTTTTTCCCCAACCATGATCGACGGCCCATTCAGATTACCATTGGTGATCCTCGGGAAGATCGAGCTGTCAGCAACGCGTAAACCGGTCACGCCAATCACGCGGCATTCTGGGTCAACCACGGCCATGGGATCATCGACGCTGCCCATCTTGCACGTGCCACAGGGATGATAGGCGCTTTCCGCGTGCTCCGCGATAAAGCTATCAAGCTCACTGTCCGTTTGCACATCCGCGCCTGGCTGGATTTCATGCTTCACATGGTCTTTGAACGCATCTTGTTCAAAAATTTCGCGGGTGAGGCGAATACATGTTCGGAAATCCTCCCAATCCTCAGGCTTACTCATATAGTTGAACACGATTTTGGGCGGCGCGGCGGGATCGGCGCTTTTCAAACTGACGAAGCCACGCGAAGGGGATCGCATCGGCCCGACATGGGCCTGAAACCCATGCCCTTCCGCCGCAGCTTGGCCATCATACCGCACCGCAATTGGGAGGAAATGATACTGAATGTCAGGGTAGTCGACGCCCGCTTTGGAGCGAATGAAAGCCGCGCTTTCGAACTGGTTCGACGCGCCCAAGCCAGTTTTGGTGAACAGCCAACGCGCACCGATCAATGCTTTGGACACGATGTTCCAGTAACGGTAGAGCGTGATGGGCTGCTTGGCTGCGATTTGGATGTACAGCTCCAAGTGATCTTGCAAATTTTGCCCCACGCCCGGCCTGTCTGCGATGACCTCGATACCGTGCTCTTGCAAATGCTCCGCAGGCCCAATGCCCGACAACATCAGAAGTTTTGGAGAATTGATCGAGCTTGCCGCGATGATAACTTCTTTCGCTGCGCGCACCTCTTTGCCACCCGCAAGGGCAACACCGACCGCGCGCCCGTCTTCAACAATGACGCGCTCCGCCAGACCGCTAATGATCTCACATTTCCCAGTCTTTTGCGCAGGGCGTAAGTAAGCATTCGCCGCCGACCAGCGCCGCCCCTTGTAAACGGTTTGCTCCATCGGGCCGAAGCCCTCTTGCTTTTCGCCGTTGTAATCACCGGTGGTTTCGTAACCCGCTTGCCGCCCCGCTTCGACAAAGGCCTTAAAGAGCGGGTTGGAACGTGGGCCACGACTTACGTGCAGCGGCCCCTTGCGCCCGCGCCAAGCCTTATCGCCGCCATGACCGCCGCTGCGCCAGTTTTCCATGCGTTTGAAATAGGGCAACACATCCGCATAGGACCACCCTGTCGCGCCGCTTTCTGCCCAGTGGTCAAAGTCTTTGGCGTGACCACGGACATACACCATCCCGTTGATCGAAGAAGAGCCACCCAGCACTTTCCCACGCGGCGTTGCGAGCCTGCGGTTGTTCAAATGTGGCTCAGGTTCTGACTGGAACCCCCAATCATACCGCGACATGTTCATCGGATAGCTCAGCGCAGCAGGCATCTGGATGAACGGACCCGCGTCCGTGCCGCCATATTCGATCACAGCAACGCGATGCCCTGCTTCGCTCAAACGATAAGCAATTGCGCAGCCCGCAGAACCCGCGCCGATGATGACATAATCAGCCTGCATTGTAGCCCCCGGACATCAGTGGTGCGAAGCTTTTAGAATGGAGCATCAACAGCCCCCATGCGCACATAAACGGACTTCATCTGGCTATAGTGTTCGATCGCAGCTTTCGAATTTTCGCGCCCGACGCCTGATAGCTTTGCACCGCCAAAGGGCGCTTCAACCGGAGCATCGTTATAGGAGTTGATGAAGCAAGAGCCCGCTTCGATCTGCGCGATAACGCGATGGCCACGGGTTAAATCGTTGGTAAATACGCCTGCAGACAGGCCATATTCCGTTTCATTGGCGCGCGCGATTGCCTCTTCCTCGGTATCGAAATCGAGAACAGCCATAACGGGGCCGAAAATCTCTTCGCGTGCGATGGTCATATCGTCGGTCACATCGGCAAAGACCGTGGGCTCCAGATAGAATCCATCACGATCAAGGCGTTTGCCGCCGTAGACCAAACGTGCACCCTCGGCTTTGCCTTTCTCGATGTAGCTTTCAGCGATTTGCACCTGATTTGCAGAGACCATCGGGCCAAAGTTCGTGGCCCCATCCATCGGATCGCCGATCACAGCCTCTGCCAAACGTTCTGACAGACGCTTCAGGAAAGCTTCTTTAATTCCAGCTTGCACGAACACACGTGTCCCGTTTGAACACACCTGCCCAGAGCTATAAAAGTTCGCTAGGATCGCGCCGCCAACAGCGTCCTCAAGGTTTGCATCATCAAAGATGATCAAGGGCGATTTGCCACCCAGCTCCATCGTGACATGCTTGATGCCTTCCGCCGCTGCGGCATAGACCTTACGACCCGTCGGCACCGACCCAGTCAGTGACACTTTATCAACGCGAGAATCCACAACCAAAGGCGCACCGACAGTGCCCGTGCCTTGGATCACATTGTAGAGCCCAGCGGGAAGGCCTGCTTCCCATAGAATTTCAGCGACTTTCAACGCACAGAGCGGCGTCGTCTCAGACGGTTTAAAGATCATCGCATTACCACAAGCGAGCGCAGGCGCGGCCTTCCAGCACGCGATTTGCGTCGGATAATTCCAAGCGCCAATGCCAACGCAGAGGCCCAACGCTTCGCGGCGCGTGTAGACCCAATCCTCGCCAAGCTGAATATGCTCACCCGTCAAAGAGCCCGCAAGACCGCCAAAATACTCAAGCGCATCCGCGCCAGATGTCGCATCGACATAAAGCGTTTCGGACATCGGTTTGCCCGTATCAAAGGTTTCCAGCACCGATAGATCGTGATTGCGTTCGCGGATCATATCAGCAGCGCGGCGCAAAATCCGGCCCCGCTCTGTGCCTGAGGTGGCAGCCCACGCCTTTTGCGCAGCTTTCGCGCTGGTGATGGCTTGCTCAATGATCGCGGGGGTCGCTTCATGGACAGTCGCAATCCGCGCGCCCGTCGCAGGATAGATCACAGGAATTTCGGCCCCTGCTGTGTCTTCGACGTATTGGCCATTGATAAAGTGACTGGCGATAGGTTGTGTTGGATAGGGCATGCTGCCTCCGGCGGGGTATCAAAAAAGGTGAAGGTCTATTCGCCTCGTGGAAAACGTTGATTTTCCTCAAGAACATTCAGGTCCATGTGATTGCGCATGTAGCGCTCTGACGCTTTTTGAAGCGGTTGATGATCCCATGGGAAATACTCCCCATTGCGCAACGCTTCATAAACAACCCATCGGCGCGCCTGCGAGCGACGCACCTCTTCATCGAACCGCTCTAAATCCCAGCGCTTTTCAGATTTGGCGCGCAGGGTTTGCAGCGTACCTTGATGCGCAGGGGCTTGCGCGAGATTTGTCAGCTCGTGCGGATCAGCGTCCAGATCAAAGAGCTGGTCGGGGTCAAGCAAGCACCGTGTGTATTTCCATTTGCCGTAGCGCAGGCACACCAAGGGCGCAAAACTCGCCTCGGCCGCATATTCCATCGCGACAGGCGCAGTGCGCTCAACGCCTTGGCCCATGGGAACAAGGCTCATACCTTCGGTCCACGGCATCACCTCTTCCATGCTCACCCCAGCGAGATCGCAGAGCGTCGGACAGACATCGATGTTGCTGACTGGCGTTTCGATGAGGCCCGTTTCCATGTCAGGCGCACTGATCATCAACGGAACGCGCGAGGCACCTTCAAAGAAGGACATTTTGAACCACAGTCCGCGTTCACCCAGCATATCGCCGTGATCAGACACAAAGAGGATGATCGCCTCTTGCCGCGTGGTTTCCAGCGCTTCCAAAACTTCGCCGACCTTATCATCAAGGTAGGAAATATTAGCAAAATATGCGCGGCGCGAACGACGGATATCTTCATCCGAGATGTTAAAATTATCGCGATCGTTTGCATCCAAGATACGCTGAGAATGGGCGTCTTGGTCTTCATATGGGATTGGACCCACCTCAGGCATGAGGTGTTCGCAATCGGCGTAAAGGTCCCAATACTTGCGCCGCGCTACGTAAGGGTCGTGCGGATGCGTAAAGCTGACGGTAACGCACCAAGGACGATCATCCTTGCCGCGAGACAGATCATAGATTTTGCGCGTCGCGTGATAGGCGACCTCATCATCATATTCCATCTGGTTGGTGATTTCAGCGACACCCGCGCCCGTCACCGAGCCCATGTTGTGATACCACCAATCGATCCGCTCACCCGGCTTGCGATAATCCGGCGTCCAGCCGAAATCTGGTGGGTAGATATCTGTGGTCAGGCGTTCCTCAAACCCATGCAGCTGGTCAGGGCCGACAAAGTGCATTTTGCCACTGAGACAGGTTTGATACCCTGCGCGGCGCAAGTGATGGGCATAGGTCGGTATCGACGACGGGAATTCCGCCGCATTGTCATAGACCCCTGTCATCGACGGCAGTTGCCCCGACATATACCCTGCCCGTCCAGGCGCGCAGAGCGGGCTGGCGGTGTAGGCGTTTTTGAATCGTGTGGAACGCGCGGCAAGCTTTTTCAGATTTGGCGCATGTAGCCAGTCTGCGGGTCCATCTGGAAACAAGGTTCCGTTCAATTGATCGACCATAAAAATCAGGATGTTTGGCTTGCTCATTTGGAAGAATCCCCAAGTTCGACATGCAAATACTGCAGAACCTGCTGCGCGGCGATTGCGTGATCACGGTCTGATTTAACGAGGCTTTGACGTAGATAAACACCGTCGATAAGCGCGGCGAGACGCGAGGCGACATCGGGTGCACGCGTGCCCAACATCGGACGCAAAGCATGCACCAAATTTGAGCGCAACCGCGCTTGATAAATGCTCAACAACCTTTTCGCATCTGGCACCGTTTGGGCGAGCACATAGAAATTGAGCCACGCCGCGATCACGTCGGGCAGAAAGTTTGAGCTGGAGAAGGAGGCGGTTACGATCGCTTCGGCCCGCTCTAAGGGCGTCTTGGCTTTCTTCAACGCAGCGCTAACCTCTGAGCCATAGACCGAGAGTGTATAGCGCATTGCCGCCAGAAAAATCTGTTCTTTTCCACCAAAATAGTGATGCGCTAAAGCCGAAGACATGCCCGCCCGCTCTGCAATCGCTTTCACGGTTATGTCGAGCGATCCTTGTGCGCCGATCTCATGGATCGTGGCTTCCACCAAAGCCGCGCGGCGGATCGGTTCCATCCCTAGTTTTGGCATATCGCCCCCAATCAAATATCGACGGCGACTCTAATTTGTTTTTTATTGACTGGTCAATCA